>JAZOCA010000143.1:0-10701 GCA_045596285.1 Christensenellaceae bacterium
TTTATTATACAAATATATTATATATATGAATAAGATTATAAACAGTATTAAAATAGGGTTTTCAATTATAGGCGCAGTTATAGGGGCGGGATTTATTTCAGGTAGGGAAATTATGAAATTTTTTTACGGTAAAAATCTTATCATTAGTGTATCAGTCGTCTTTCTAAGCCTTTTTATATTTATATATATCATTTTAAAAATTGACGATAAAAAGACAAGTTGGTTAATTGAAAAAAGTACAGCATTAATTTATTTGTTCAACGTATTGATTATGGCTTCAATGTTCAGCGCTACACAAAGTTTAGCTACTCAATTATTGTCGATAAAATATTTGCCTTCCGTCATTCCGATAGCAATTGCAGGAATATCCACTTGGATTTGTTTTAACGGTATAGACAAATTAGAAAGTGTAAATTCTATATTAATACCTGTTATGATGGTAGTATTTTTTATTGCAGTTATCTTTACGTATAATAAGGAAAATATATATATCGCAGATAATGTTTTTTCCATAGACGTTGTTTCTTATGCGAGTATGAATATTTTTCTAGCTCAACCTTTTTTATTAAATGTAAAAAAGGAGAAAAATAAATTTTCCCCCTTTTTTGTTGCATTTTTTTCAGCTATAATTTTATCCGTTGCAATATTTGCTTTTTTGTTAATATTATCTGATGATTGTTTAAATTGCGATATACCGCTTATTTATTTAACAAAAAATAGCTCGTTCTTATCTGCGCTTATAACAATCATTGTTTTCTTAAGTATTTTAACTACAGTCATATCCGTGCAGTTTCCCTTTGGTTGTATTTTAAAGAATAAATTTTCATGTGTGCCTATGGTAATAGTTACCGTAATTGCTTTTGCTATATCAAAAATGGGTTTTTATATGATTGTAGATAAAGTATATCCCGTTATAGCAATTATTTCACTATTATATTATGCAATTATTGCCATTTTGTGGTTAATTTTTCAAGCAGGGCGACTAAAGCGTACATTAAACCTGCAAGCACGCATAGGAGGGCAGTACTAGCCATTACAATATCTAAATTTAGCACTTGGCCACCATATACGATCAAATATCCTAGCCCTGCCTTCGAGACTATATATTCTCCCATAATTGACCCGATCCATGCTAATCCAACATTAACCTTTAACGTGGAAATAAATGTAGGTATAGAATTTGGGATTATAAGTCGATATAAAATTTGTAATTTGCTTGCTCCTAGCGAACGAAGTAAAAAAATTTTACCTTTGTCGGTTTGCATAAATCCGCTTAACATATTTATCGTTGTGACGATGATTGTAACTAATACCGTCATAAATATAATTGATTTAATTCCAGCGCCAAAAGCAATAATTATAATAGGCCCTAACGCGATTTTGGGCAATGCGTTCAAAGTAACTATATATGGTTCGAATATTAATCTTATTTTATCAGAAAGCCATAAGAATACTGCGATAGAGCTTCCTAAAACCGTTGCTAATATAAAACCAACAATGGTTTCAAACAAGGTTGTTCCAATATGTTTTAAAAGATCTCCACTTTTTGATAGGGTTTTGATTGTTTTAATCATACGCGATGGAGAGGAGAACATAAAGTCATCTATAAGATTATATCGCGCCATTAGTTCCCACGATATAATAAATAAGATGATTATTAATATTCTAAATATCCAAATTATCGTAGTGTTTTTCTTTTGTTCGTTTAAATAGGTTCTTCTATAGTGGGAAATAGGTTTTTGGTTGTTTTTCATGAATGCAATTCTCCCCAGATTCTTTCAAATAAAAGTGCAAATTCTCTTTCCTCTCGACGTTTTAAGGGAGATAAGGATTTATCAAATGTAATAGCGTGAGTATTTAAAAGGGTAGCGGGGCGATCTGTTAATACTAATATTTTATCCGCGACCGAAATAGCTTCCGATATGTCGTGTGTAACGAGTATTGCAGTTTTGTTTTCGTTTTTAATTATTCTATATACGTCGTCACATACTGTAAGTCGAGTTTGATAGTCTAAGGCAGAAAAGGGTTCGTCTAATAAGAGGAGGGCGGGTGAAAACGAAAGTGTTCTTATTAATGCAGCACGTTGTTTCATTCCTCCCGAAAGTTGGCCGGGATATCTCTTTTTGAAATCTTTAAGCCCGTATTTATTCATTAGTTGATCGATATATTCTCGTTTGTTTTTTGTAAGTTCATTTTTGATCTTTAATGGTAAAAGTGCATTTTGTTCTATACTAAGCCAAGGAAACAATTCATCTTTTTGTAGCATATAACCAATTTTGCAATTGCACGTCTTATTTTCATTTTCATCATAAAATACTATTTTCCCTTGGTAGGGTATAAGGTTTGCTATTGCTGATAATATGCTGGTTTTTCCACAACCAGATTTACCTATTATTGCTACAAAGTCACCTTGATTAACGTTAAAAGACAAATTGTTTATTGCGTGAATTTCTTCTTTTTTTGTTTGGTAATAAATTGAAAGATTTTTAATTTCAAGAAGTGTTTTCATAAAAATATCTTCTCCGAAGTTTGGCGATATAATACATGTATTTTAATGACTTATGCAAGACATAAAAATGTCAAAAATCACATTATCTATCAGCATTTTTGTAATAATTTTCATTGCTATATTTGGTAATGATTAAATCCTCGTATGGAACTCTGCTTGATAGTTCGCCTGCGCTTTCCATAATATCTTGGAGTCTTGTGAAAGATTCATTTTTCATTGTCATATCATCCACCCATGCATCAATTTGATTGTATCTTTTTATAGAAGCAATGATGCTTTCGTCGCTTACGCCAGGAAATTGATTTTTAAGTGCATTAACTAAATCAATTTCGCTAGCTGTTTTTGTATATACTATCCCTCTATACAGGGCGGAAACAAATTTTTTAATTATTTCTTCGTGCGAGTTAATGTATTCGCTTAATGCCATGAATGCTGTATATGGAATCTCTCCGCTATCTTGACCAATGCTGGCTACTACGTATCCTTTATTTGCTTTTTCAAATTCAGATGCCGTAGGTTCGAATAAAGTACAATAATCTCCGGTTCCTCCTTCAAAAGCCGCTGCAGTTAAGGCAAATTGAACGTCAAAATTTAGTGAGATGTTTTCTTTATCAATTAGACCTTTTTGTTTTAACAAGTATTCAAGGGTCATTGCCGGAACACCGCCTTTTCTTCCTGCAATTATTTCACACCCAGACATATAAGAATAATCAAAAGGGATTTCTTTTTTTCGTGAAATTAGAAATGATCCGTCTCTTTTCGTTAATTGGGCAAATATTTTAGGATAATTTTCTTTACCATTAAGGTATACGTACATAGCCGCTTCTGGCCCCATAAGCCCTATATCTGCGCTATTAGAAAGTAGGGCAGTCATCGATTTATCGGCACCACCTCCATTGGTCAGTTCAATTTCTATGTTTTCATCTTTAAAATAACCCATTTCAATTGCAACATAAAACGGTGCGTAAAATATAGAATGAGTTACCTCGTTTACTCTTATTTTTGTTTGGCTATTCTTTCTTTCACTACAGGCAATACTTGATGCAATTATTAGTGTAGCGGAAAGTATTATACATAATATTTTCTTCATTTTTACTCCTTTTTCGTTAAAAAATTCTATAATATATCATATGATGTAGGGTAAATATTTGACATCTTCTTGAGATTTATTTATAATTATATAAATAAAATGTAAACCTTAACAAAGGAAATATATTATGGAATTAAACAAAAACTACAACCCAAAAGATTTTGAAAAGCGTATTTATGATAGCTGGGAAGAAAATAAATATTTTGAAGCCCATCCCAACCCCAAAAAACTCCCATATACAATCGTTATGCCTCCTCCAAATATTACGGGGCAGTTACACATAGGTCATGCGCTTAATCAAACCTTGCAAGATGCGGTTATAAGATTCAAAAGAATGCAGGGATACGAAGCTCTTTGGTTACCTGGTACCGACCATGCATCTATCGCTACTGAAGTTAAAATTGTAGAAAAAATAAAAGCGGAAGAAGGCAAGACTAAACAAGAATTGGGAAGAGAAGCATTTTTAGAAAGAGCGTGGGACTGGAAAAATGCTTATGGTAATAGAATAGTAGAGCAAATAAAACGTTTAGGATCTTCATGTGACTGGTCTAAATTATCTTTCACTATGGACAAGCGTTGTTCAGATGCGGTTTTAGATGTTTTTGTTAAGTTATACGAAAAAGGACTTATTTATCGTGGATCAAGAATAATCAACTGGTGTCCTTGTTGTAAAACAGCATTATCTGATGCAGAAGTAGAATATTCAGACGAACCATCATATTTTTGGCACTTAAGATATCAAGTAAAAGACAGCGATGAATACATCGTGGTAGCAACGACTAGACCTGAAACGATGTTGGGTGATACCGCTGTTGCTGTTAATCCTAAGGATAAAAGATATGCTAATTTGGTTGGAAAAACCCTTATTTTGCCCCTTTTAAATAAAGAAATTCCCGTTGTTGCCGATTCATATGTAGATGTGGCGTTTGGAACAGGTGCTGTAAAAATTACTCCTGCACACGATCCTAACGACTTTGAGGTCGGTTTACGCCATAATTTACCCATAGTTCGAGTTATGAATGATGACGGAACGATGAATGAATTAGCTGGAAAATATCAGGGGTTAGATAGATTTGAGGCTCGTAAGATTATTGTTGAAGATTTGAAAGCGTGTGGATCACTTGTTAAGATAGAACCGCATGCTCATAATGTTGGGCATTGTTATCGTTGTCATTCAATAGTTGAGCCTATTATATCTAAGCAATGGTTTGTTAAGATGGAAGGCCTTGCAAAGCCAGCCATTAAGGTCGTTAAAGACAAATCTATTAAGTTTACACCTAAACGTTTTACAAAAATTTATTATAATTGGATGGAAAATATCAAAGACTGGTGTATTTCTCGTCAATTGTGGTGGGGCCATAGAATTCCAGCGTATTATTGCGAAGAATGCGGTGAATTAGTAGTTGCTACTCATGCACCAGATAAATGTCCTAAGTGTTCATGCACGACATTTAAACAGGATGAAGACGTTTTAGATACCTGGTTTTCTTCAGCGCTATGGCCGTTCTCTACATTAGGCTATCCCGAAAAGACTCCTGAACTTGATTATTTTTATCCAACTGATACTTTGATAACTGCATACGATATCATTTTCTTCTGGGTTGCAAGAATGATATTTAGTGGAATAGAACATACTGGAAAAATCCCCTTTAAGGACGTTATGATTCACGGAATTGTTCGTGATGCCGAAGGCAGAAAAATGAGTAAATCCTTGGGGAATGGTATTGATCCGTTAGAAATTATTGATACTTATGGGGCTGATACCTTAAGATTTTCGCTTATTAACGGTGTTTCTGCCGGTAATGACACACGTTATTCAAACGACAAAATTGAAGGGACCAGAAACTTCATCAATAAGTTATGGAACGCAAGCAGATTCGTTTTAATGAATGCTGAAAACGTAAAGATAAAAGATATTTCTGAATGTAAATTATCTGTTGCTGATAAATGGATTATTTCAAAACTTAATGACGCGATAAAGAACGTTACAGTAAATATGGATAAGTTTGAAATTGGTCTTGCCGCAAGTGTTGCACACGACTTCTTGTGGTATGATTTTTGCGACTGGTATATTGAACTTTCTAAACCTTCGTTATATAGTGAAAATGAAGAACAGAAGAGAGATACTTTAAGCGTTTTAGTTTACGTATTAGGCGAAGCATTAAAACTTTTACATCCTATTATTCCGTTTATTACAGAAGAGATATATCAAAACATACCTGGGGCAGGTGAAAGTATAATGATTTCAGAATATCCCAAGTATAATAAAAAATTTGCATATCGCAAAGACAAAGTGGCTTGTGAAACTGTAATGGATATAATTAAGGGGCTACGTAACTTACGCGCACAAGTTAATGCCCCGATGTCTAAAAAAATTGACGTTTATATGGTCACGGAAGATAAAAAACTTATTAATCGCACCTCTTCCTATATTGAAAAGTTAGCGGGCGTAACTTCTATTAAGTACGTTCAAAATAAGGCTCAAATAACAGAAAAAGTTCTTTCTGTTATGCTCCCTGGATATGAAATATACGTTCCATTAGGAGAACTTGTTGACGTTCAACAAGAAATTATTCGCTTAAAGGGTGAACTCGCTAAAGTTGAAAAGGATATAGCGTTTGCACAGGGTAGATTAAATAATCCCGGTTTTGCTGCAAAGGCACCGAAGCAAGTTGTTGATGCCGAACGTGTTAAACTTGCTAAAAATTTAGAAGTAAAAGATAAGCTTTTGGCTAATTTGGCCGAATACGAAAATTAATTATCACATAAGAAAAAGAGCGCGTGTTGTTTTAATCCGCTCTTTTTTCTAGTGTTAATAAATATATTGGAGAGAAATGAAACAAAAAGCAAACAATTTAAAAATAAGATTTTTAGGTGGCGTAGGTGAAATAGGAAAAAATATGACCGCCTTTGAATTTGGCAACGATATTGTTATCGTTGACGTTGGCTTGACCTTTCCCACAATGGATATGCCCGGAATTGATATAGTAATTCCAGATACCTCTTTTATAATTCAAAACAAGCAAAAAATAAGAGGAATTGTATTAACGCACGGGCACGAGGATCACATAGGAGGGTTGCCATATCTTTTAAAAGAACTGAACGTTCCAGTTTACGGAACAAAACTTACCTTAACCCTTGCCGAAAACAAACTTCGCGAACAAAACGTTAAGGGAGTTAAATTAAATTGCGTTAAAGCAGGCGCTAAGATAAAATTAGGATGTTTTTCAGTTGAATTTATTAACGTTAACCACTCAATAGCTGGGTCTTGTGCCTTGGCGATAACTACGCCTGTAGGGGTTATTGTTCATTCTGGTGATTTTAAGGTTGATCTTACCCCGATAAACGGAGATATCGTAGATATTACAAGATTTTCTGAAATAGGTAAAAAGGGTGTTCTTTTGTTCATGTGTGAATCTACGAATGTAGAAAGATCAGGCTATTCGATGAGTGAAAGCGTGGTGGGGGAAACACTTGATAAAATATTTAGTGAAAACATAAAAAGAAGATTAATTATTGCCACTTTTGCAAGTAATGTATATAGAGTACAACAAATCATTAATCTTGCTGTAAAATATAAAAGGAAAGTCGCATTTTCCGGAAGAAGTATGATCAACGTTGCAGAAACTGCTTCTAAAATAGGGGAAATGAATATTCCAGAGGGATTAATTGTTGATATTGAAAGAATAAAAAATATTCACGATAAAGACCTTGTGATCATTTCTACTGGCTCGCAAGGAGAGCCTATGAGCGCTCTTACAAGAATGGCTTCAGATGATTTTAACCACGTTAAAATTGATTCAAACGATACGATTGTTATTTCTGCGAGCCCTATTCCCGGTAATGAAAGAAGCATTTATAACGTTATCAATAATCTTTATCGAAAGGGCGCAGAAGTAATTTATGACGATTTAAATAGTATTCACGTATCTGGGCATGCTTGTCAGGAAGAGTTGAAGATATTACATTCACTGCTTAAACCTAAATTTTTTATTCCTATACATGGTGAATATCGGCATTTGAAAAAGCATTGTATTTTAGCAAAAGATTTAGGTATGCGTGAAAGCAATATGCTTATTTGTGATATTGGAGATACGGTTGAACTTTCATCTAAGTCTATGAAGAGAGGCGAGCAGTTCCAGGCCGGTAGTAAGTTGGTTGACGGACTTACCATTGACGACGCAAATTCTTTGATAAAGGATAGAATTCATCTTGCTGAAGACGGCATAATTATTGCGCTAGCAGGAATCTCTTTAACATCTGGGCTACAAGACGTAAATTTTATCTTGAAAGGAGTTGTTTTAACGGAAGAGCAGTTAGATGAGTGTAGATTTATTCTTCAAAAAGCCGTAAACGAATTTGATATTGATAATTTAGGTGATGAATCCGAATTGCGCCGTAGAATCAGAAAAGCTTTGAAAAACTTTATTTATAAAAAAACAAAAAATACGCCTATGATCGTTCCGGTCATAACAAAATTTTAGTTACAAGAGATGATTATTCATGAGTGAATTTACAAAATCTAAAGTGCGAGTTGTAATTAATGAAGATATTGCAAAAATGAGAGTTGAATACAAAACTAACGGGATTCCTACTATTTTGGATGAAAGTTTAAATATTCTTCTTTTAACGCTAAAAATGTGTAAACCTAAAAAAATACTTGAAATTGGCACTGCTACGGGAATGAGTGGTATATGTATGCTAGATGTTTGTAAGGATGCACATTTAACAACTATTGAGGCTAACGAAACAAGTTATAAAGAAGCAAAAAATAACTTCAAAAAACATGGTCATTTAAATAGAACAACATGTTATTTTGGCGATGCAGGCGATATCATTCATTATTTGGATTCAGGCTATGACTTCATCTTCTTAGATGGAGCAAAAGCGCGATATTACGACTATCTTCCTGAATTAAAGCGATTACTAAAAAGTGGTGGCGTACTATTTGCGGATAACGTACTTTTCCGTGGGCTCGTTGAAGCTGAAAAACCTCCTCATAGAGATATGACTATTGTTCGCAATTTACGTGCTTTTATCGACAATCTTACACAAGATGTCAACTATACAACTACCGTACTTGATGCTGGAGACGGTTTGTTGATTGCTTATTTTAACGATTAAGGACTATGAAAAATTTTGAATTATTAGCCCCTGCGGGCAACTTTGAAAAACTAAAGACTGCATTATATTTTGGCGCTGACGCGGTTTACGTTGGCGGAACTGTCTTTTCTTTAAGAGCATTAAGTGATAATTTTAACGACGAACAGATGCTTGAAGCGGTAAAATACGTTCATGAACGCAATAAAAAAATATACGTTGCAGTTAATATTCTCGCTAAAAATGCAGATTTTGAAAAATTAGGCGAGTATCTAAAGTATTTATATAAGATAGGCGTTGATGCCGTTATCGTATCAGATCCCGGTGTTATTTCACTTATAAAATGCGTATGTCCTGATTTAGAAATTCACCTGTCTACGCAAGCAAGCACCTTAAATAAGTATTCTGCTAAATTTTGGGCGCAGCAGGGGGTTAAACGCATTGTATTAGCAAGAGAATTATCCCTTAATGAAGTCAGAGAAATAGCCGACTATTGTGGAGCAGAAATTGAAGTTTTTGCACATGGAGCAATGTGTATTTCATATAGCGGTAGATGTTTGCTTTCAAACTACCTAAGTGGTAGAGATAGCAATAGAGGAGCTTGTGTTCAATGTTGCAGATGGGAATATGAAATAAGAGAAAAGTCTAAGCATGACGGTGAATTTTTAACAGTTGAAGAAGATTCGCGCGGTACATATATCTTCAATAGTAAGGATTTAAATTTAATAAGTTATCTAGCAGATTTACATAAAAGCGGTGCTGTTTCTTTAAAAATTGAAGGTCGAATGAAGAGCGAATACTATTTGGCTACTGTTATAAATGCTTATAGAAGGGCCATTGATTCCTTTGAACTTCTTGGTGAAGGTTATAAGGAAAACCCTATTTTTGAAGAAGAACTTGCAAAAACTGCACATAGAGCGTTTACTACTGCATACACGTTAGGTAAAAATGAACATACGGTTAATTATGATGATTCGCAAAGCCGTGGTGACCGCACATTTATAGCATTGGTTATTGGTAATGGCTCAGATGAAAAAGGTCGCTACGCGCTAATTGAAATGCGAAATCGCTTTTCGAAAGGCGACGTACTTGAAGTTCTTTCACCAAGCAATTCTTTTAATAAAAAAATCGATATTATTGATTTATATGATTTAGAAAATAGAGAAGTATGTGATGCCAAATTTGTTCAACAGAAACTAAAACTATATACTGATGTGACGCTTACTGCTGGCGATATTTTAAGAAAATAACAAGTAAATATCTTTTTTTTAGAATAATAAAATCGGATTAGACATAAATTTTCTTTATGGAGAAATATTATGCTATCCGATTTTTTATCTTTTATCGTTGGGAAATTAGTTTTCTTTTGTGCGTCTATAGCGGGGGATAGTTTTCCAAAACCTCTTTCTAAAGAAGACGAAAGAAAATATTTAATCGCTTTTAAAAATGGTGATATGCAAGCAAAAGAAATACTTATAAAACATAATTTGCGCTTGGTTGCTCACATCGTAAAAAAATATCAAGGGGCGTATGATAACGATGACCTTATTTCTGTTGGAACAATTGGTTTGGTAAAGGCAATAAATACCTATGATTTATCAAAAGGTGCTCAATTAGCAACTTATACGGCTAGATGCATTGAAAACGAAATTTTAATGTTATTAAGAGCCAACAAGAAATACAAGGCAAACGTATCAATTTCTGAAATAGTCGGATGCGATAAAGACGGTAATGAATTAAGTTTAATGGATTTACTTTCTATTGACGAAGAAAGCGTATTAAGCCAAGTCGAGCAAAGTTTATTTTATGAAAAACTATTAAAAACGATTAAAGAGTGCTTAAGTGAACGTGAATATACGGTAATATTATTAAGATTTGGTTTAAAGGGTAATCGTCCCTTATGTCAAAGAGAAGTATCTTCATTGTTAAAGATTTCACGTTCGTATATTTCAAGAATAGAAAAAAGAGCAATAGAAAAAATAAAAGATTATATAGAAAAAAA
>JAZOCA010000144.1:0-22131 GCA_045596285.1 Christensenellaceae bacterium
TCGAACCTGCTTACAGTTTAGCACATAGGAGCTTTTTTGTAAATACCTGCAAGGCTGCTGCTAAAGCCTTTTTTATTATCCACCGGCATAGCCGGTGGTTTTGTTTGTATAACAAAAAAAGCAAGCACATTTTGTACTTGCTTTTTTTGTGGTGCGGATGAAGGGACTTGAACCCCCACGTCGTGGACACTAGCTCCTAAGGCTAGCGCGTCTGCCATTTCGCCACATCCGCAAATTTTGTTTTACAACTTTATAGATGATAGCATACTTTTTTGTTTTTGTCAAGCAAAAAAATCACAATTTACGCATATATTCTTTAATAATTGCTTTTTATCCGCAAAAAAAGGCAATAACGGTTAACTACTACCATATTGCCTTAAAATTAATCTTCTTTATAAATTAGCGTTTCGGGATGAGAAAAAACAAACTTAATACTTTTATTTGGGTTAGCCAAAAGGTTTAAAACGCCTGGCTCTTCCGTACCCATACTAGTGTTCATAATCAATCTTCTATAGGGTTTAAAACCGCACTTTTCTTGCACGCTTTTTGATCTAAGGTTAAAATCATAATAACCGCAAAGTAAAAAATCCAACTGCAACACGTTAAATAAATAATCAATTACCCCGTTAACAGCTTCTGGCATAATGCCCTTACCCCAGTAATCTTTACTTAATACGTACCCTATTTTTCTACCCTTATAGCCGTTAAATTCGGTAAGTTTATCTTCTAAATCATACTCTTCAACACCTACAGAACCTATAACCTTACCAGAATCTTTTAAACAAATAGCAAAAACCTTATCTTTTTTAATAAAAGAATTTAGTTTTTCTAAACTTTCTTCCTTGCTTTTATGGTGCTTCCACCCCGCCATTTCACCAACGCCCGTAACTTTAGCATATTCATAAAAATCATCTAAATCGCAAGGTAAAAACGCCCTTAACAATAGTCTTTCTGTTTCTATTTGTGTTTTTTCTATTTTAAACTCTGCATTCATAAGCTTTATATATTTACCCCTTTATATAGTTATTTCTCGCACTTTTTTTGCTATATTTATAAAATCGCTTGCGTTTGCGGTAACGGTTTGCCCTTTTCTTTAATATACGTCACTTTTTAAGCATATTGCGATATAACAAAACTACAACTTTGATAAAAAAATACTGCAGAAATCTTTCTCTGCAGTATTTTTTCTGGTGGACCTTCGGGGACTCGAACCCCGGACCCACTGATTAAGAGTCAGTTGCTCTACCAACTGAGCTAAAGGTCCATATAGTTTAAAGTCTTTACGGACTTCACTACTTTTATGGGCATAGTCCCCTATGCCCAACAGTAAGTGGTGAGCCATCGGAGACTCGAACTCCGGACACCGTGATTAAAAGTCACGTGCTCTACCACCTGAGCTAATGGACCAAAATATATTAAATTTTATTGGCTGGGGTGGCAGGATTTGAACCTACGAATGCCGGAATCAAAATCCGGTGCCTTACCGCTTGGCGACACCCCAACGCCTTAAAATTAATGGGGCGATAGAAGGGTTTTGAACCCTCGACCTCCAGGACCACAATCTGGCGCTCCACCAATTGAGCTACTACCGCCATTATTTATTAAATTGGCGCGCCTTGAGGGACTCGAACCCCCCACACACGGCTTAGAAGGCCGTTGCTCTATCCATCTGAGCTAAAGGCGCATTTACTAGTGTGTGACGCTTTTTCGCTTTTTTGGAGCGGGTGATGGGAATCGGACCCACGCAACCAGCTTGGAAGGCTGGTGTTCTACCATTGAACTACACCCGCACTTCACACAATGCCCATAGATTATAACAAAAGCAGTAGTTATTGTCAAACGTTTTAAACCATTTTTTGTAAAAAATTTTTAAATTTTAAATTAGTTTTTCTATTGTTTTATCTTTCCCGCACCCCTACCCCTTAACGATTTTTACACGCCTATAATTTAATTTTTATTATCTGAACCAAAAAAATCATTACTATTTTTCGCAAAAATTATAAATAATAGCCGTTAATCGTGCTATAGCCACACTTTTATAATCAAATTTCTTCGTTAAAAAGTTTAAAGTAAGCGCTTTTTAACCGTGAAACGTGCAACTCTTCATCTAAAGAAAATCTCGTCATTAATTGCGAAAAAGAAGCGTTATTGCTTTTTAAAGCACATTCTTTATACTCTTTATAGGCGTTTACTTCCCACTCTATATCAGTTTGTAAAAACTCCCTTACGTCCTTACAGTAATTAACGTAACTGCAGGAATAATAGTTATACTTCCCAGCAAAAAGAGGATCTCCACCATAATATAAAATAGCCTTAGCAAGCGCTTCAAGATGGCTCATTTCACATATAGCAAGTTCTTTTAAAAGGTAAGATATTTCCATTCCGCTTGTAATGATAGATTGATATAAATAAGTGGTAATACTGGTCATTTCAGAAAATCTACCCGCGTAAAATTCGTAAAGATTGTTCATTTCTTTTTGAGATATTTCACCGCAAAGAGTTGGGTATTGCAAAATCACGTTGTTATCTTCTTGCATATTTTTTTCTCCTTTAATCAGTATATTCCGCACTACCCTGTATTGTTAAAAGCAAAATAAAAACACCCCTAAAACTGCCGATAATCGACACATAGGGGCATTTTTATCTTTTTTTGGGTTTACATATTGCAACGTGCGTTTTCTTTTTCTTGCTTATAAAAAATTCTATTATTTTGCAAAGCAACCTAAAATGGAAGTAAAAAAGGAGATATTTTAAAAGGTGCTTTGGTTAAAACACCTAAAAGGATATTCGTTTTCGCCTATATTGCAAAGCGGGATGCTGTCGCGAATAAAAGAGCCAAGATATTTGGCTTTTAAAATAGCGTTTTCATCCGCAAACTCTGTTTCCTTTAAGCCGTTAAAGTTTTCAACTCCAAAAGATACCATATTTTTTACAGCACATATATTTTTTGAAAGAGTGCTATGTAAATAATGATTTGATTTATTGTTTTCGTCAATAAAAATAACGTATAAAATTTTACTACCTGTAAAATGGGTTATTCCCATATTCACAAGGCTTTTTAATTTTGTTATTTTTTTATAATCCGCAATAAGTAAATAAGGTTTTTCTGAAAAAACCGCTTCAGTATTGCCTTCTTTTATTTTTTGCTCTACGTCTATAACTTCGTCGTTACATATTTCAGCAATGTATTCGCTAACGTATTTATCTTGTTGATTTGTATAATTTAATATCATTTTTTTCTTCGTATAGTAGCCGTTAATCGCTCTATAGCCCATTTTTTTTATTTTTATCACCACAATACACAGCAAATAAACAATTTATTGTTAAAAGATATATTGCAGTTATTTACACCCATATTATACCCTATCTAAAGTAAACGAGCCGTAAATAAATAGTAAATTTTTGGTAAACTTTTTTATTAAGAAAAAATAAAACTCTATACAACCATTATTCGTAAAACCAACTTAAAAAACAAAATTATATTTGCATAGATAAAAAAAAGGCTACGCTTTTAGTGGCGTAGCCTTTAATTTTAATTAAGAATTAATTAGTTAAGTTCTGCAAAGTACTTAATAGTTCTTACCATTTGGCTGGTGTAAGAGTTTTCGTTATCGTACCAAGAAACAACTTGAACTTGAGTTTCGTCGCTTTCAGGCATATATTTAACCATAGTTTGAGTAGCGTCGAATAAAGAACCGTAAGTGATACCGATAATGTCTGAAGAAACGAGTTGTTCTTCGGTGTAACCAAATGAATCACTTGCAGCCGCTTTCATAGCTTCGTTAACAGCTTCTTTGGTAACTTCGCCCTTAACTACAGCAACTAAAATAGTGGTAGAACCGGTGGGAACGGGAACACGTTGAGCAGAACCGATAAGTTTGCCGTTAAGTTCGGGAATAACAAGACCGATAGCCTTAGCAGCGCCGGTAGAGTTAGGAACGATATTAGCAGCAGCAGCACGTGCTCTTCTTAAGTCGCCCTTTCTGTGAGGTCCGTCAAGAACCATTTGGTCGCCAGTGTAAGCGTGAACGGTGGTCATGATACCGCTCTTGATTTCAGCAAGTTTGTTAAGAGTGTTTGCCATAGGAGCTAAACAGTTGGTGGTGCAAGAAGCAGCAGAGATGATCTTATCTTCAGCGGTAAGGGTTTGTTCGTTAACGCTGTAAACGATGGTGGGAAGATCGTTACCTGCGGGAGCAGAAATAACAACTTTCTTTGCGCCTGCTTTAATGTGAGCTTCTGCTTTAGCCTTAGAGGTATAGAAACCGGTACATTCTAAAACAACGTCAACTTTGTTCTTTTTCCAGGGGCAATTTGCAGCGTCTTTTTCAGCGTAGATGTTAATCTTTTTGCCTTTAACGATAACAGCACCTTTGGGTTGCTTATCGCCAGCGCCTTCGTAAATTTCGTAAGAAACTTCGTCAGCATATTTGTATCTACCTTGAGCTGAATCGTACTTTAATAAGTGAGCGAGCATCTTTGCATCGGTAAGGTCGTTAATAGCTACTACTTCGTAACCCTTAGCGTCGAACATTTGTCTGAAAGCAAGACGGCCAATACGACCGAAACCGTTAATTGCAACTCTAACTTTTGCCATTTTTTGTTTCCTCCAAATAATTGAAAAAATTTATTTTTATTATACTGTTTTTTAAGCGTAAGATTATTGAAAGGGCGCATTTTTTAATTTTCCCTTCCTTCTTACCACCTGTAATTATACACTTTTAGTTTTACCAAGTCAAACCATTTTTACACTTTTATAAAAAACTTTGCCTTTTTTGCGGTTTTTTATCTGTTTTAGCCCTATTTTTACTGTTTTTTAGCCATTTTTAGTTTTTTTTAAAAGGACTTTATATATTTTTAAGTGACTTAAACATTAAACGAACTCTATTATATTTTCGTCTATATCCCCAAAAATATCCTTAATTCTATCTTTAAAATTAGCGCTAATAACAACCCTTTTTAGCCCCGAACATCTTTCAAACGCCGCAGTACGTATATCCCTTACAGATTTAGGAATAACTACTTCCGTTAGCGAAGAACATCCATCAAATGCCTCTCTACCGATATAAGTAACACTATTTGGTATTTCTATTGAAGTAAGAGCCTTACAAAAATCAAACGCCCAGTCTCCAATCTCTTTAACTTCGTTTGGCATTTTTACCGATGCAAGTGATTCGCAACCTGAAAAGAGCCGATTCGCAATAGAAGTAACACCATTAGAAATGGTTGCAGATTTAAGAGATTCACATGAAGAAAAAGCGCCATAGCCTATTTTTGTAACACTATTTGGTATTTCTATTGATTGAAGAGACCTGCAATAACTAAAGGATTCTTTACCAATAAACGTAACCGTTTCTGGGATTTTTACTGATGTAAAACTGCAAAAAACAAAAGCGTAATCACCGATAGACGTTATTCCACTTTGCATAGTTATAGATTTAAGCAAGTAACATCCGTAAAAAGCAAAACCATCAATAGCCGTAATTGTTTTTGGCAGAATTATTGATTCAAGTGAACTACAATTTTCAAAAACGCCGTATTCAATTTTATTTAAAGACTCGGGAAGGTTAATTTCAGTTAAAAACTCGCAGTCACCAAAAGCATACCTTTTGATTTCTTTTACGGAATTTGGCAAATAAGCCTTTGTAAAGGCGCTACCGCGATATTCTCCGGCATTAATAACGGTAACACCATCTTCTACCACTAAAAGTTTATCTGGCTGTTTATACTTTAAGGGTAAGCCACTTTCTATTCCGATAATCACTTTACAAAGAGAAAACACCCAATCGTAATATGCAAATTTTTCTGGAATAAAAATCTTTTTTAAATGCGGAAGTTCAAAATCATAATAATCGTATATAATTTTTAGATTTTTTGGAAAATAAATTTCTTCTAAGGAATCACATTCTATAAATACATCTGCGTATATATGAGATATATTATCCGAAAACTTTACCTTTTTAAGTTTTGAACATCTACTAAAAACTTCGGTCCCTATTTCCATTACGCTATTTGGAATGTCTATTGAAGTAAGTGATTCGCAATCATCAAAGGCGTTATCACCTATCGTGGTAACGCTATTTGGAATGTCTATTGAAGTAAGTGATTCGCAGGCCTCAAAAGAGTCTTTTCCAATAGAAGTTATTCCGTTTGGCAAGCATATTGAAGATAAAGAATTGCATCCATAAAATAAGTTATCGGAAATAGTTTTAATTGAATTAGGCAAAGAAACAGAAGTAAACGAAGTACAATTACCAAAAGCGGCACCACCAATAGAAGTAACGCTATTTGGGATTTCTATTGAAGATAAAGATTCACATCCCCCAAAAGCACCCCAACCAATAGAAGTAATACCGTATGGTATTGTTATGTTTTGCAATTTTGGGCAGAAAGAAAATGCAAAATCTCTTATTTCTTTTATATCCTTTGGTAAAACCACGTTCATAACTGGCTGATTATCTATATATAGTTCCCCCCTATAGTTTGCTGTTTTTGCAAAAGTTTTCGTAAGGGCTATCATATTTTTTTCTAATTCGCTTTTAGAAGACGTATCTACCTTTAACAACTGCTCTAACTTTTTGTCGTTTTTATTGATATTAAGCCAGTCTTTAAGAGTTCCTTGATAATACAAACTTAAATCGACGAAATCTTTACGCCAATATGCTCTTGAGCCAAAAGCAGAAAAATGAAGACTTTTAACACTTTTAGGAATTACTAATTCTCTTAATGAATAACACCCATCGAAAGCACGTTCTTCTATTTTTTCGACGCCATTCGGAACATACACGCTACGCAACGATTCACAATACCAAAAAGCACCTTTTGAAATTTCTTTAACCTTTTTAGGAATAATTATAGATAAAAGTGACTTACAATAATAAAAACAATTTTCATCTATTTTATCTATTTTTTTAGGTAAATTAATAGACGTAAGCGAATAGCAATTTTGAAAAGCTCCCGCTCCAAGTTCTTTTATTGTATTAGGTAAAACAACTTCTTTTAATTCTTGTCCGCTAAAAATATAATCGTCTATCCTTTTTAATGGCTTATTTTTTATTCTTTTATTAAAAAGTCTTAACAAACTGAATTTTTTTAAAGGAAGTTGTATTTTATTAGGAACGGTAAGTTTTTCTGTGCTTTTTGGCAAATACAATATATAATTATTCGTTATAATAATTTCAGATGCACTTTTTGCAAAATTAAGGAAAGCGTCTAAATCATTATTTTCAATATTTTCGGGTACGTATAGCATTTTTACAGACGAGCGAGTAAAACTAACGTATTCAAAAGTTTTATTTTTAGTAGGTGTTAAAGCAAGCCCCGTTAACTTCAAAGTGGGTTTTAAGTTAAGAACTTCTTCCATTTCTTTTACGTTATACGGCATAGAAACAAACCCAACGTATTCCCCACCGAATTCGTTAAGTTGCTTATGTTTATAAAGGTTTAATTCATCTTTAAAGGGCGTGCCCATGCGCGCAAACAAACCGTGACCGTTCTTTATAAACTCACGCGATTCGCTAACGTTAAAACAACGCGGATAAATATCTTCACCGCCCTTATAACTGCTTTCTCCCAAATAAAATAGTTCGTTAAGTGCTTTTCTTACGCCTTTTAAAGAATTTTTTACACTTTTAAATAATTTAACGCCATCTACAGAACAAGAACTATCTTTTAAAGTGTATATTTTGCCGTAAATAAAACAAACGTCACGCACCAAAGAAAGGGCTACGGCGTTGCCTTCGTATTCTTCTGCAACACAAAGAAGTTCGTTAAACAAATTAAATGCAGGAACGTAATAAAACAGCGGGCCGTACGTAGGGCATTCCCCTTTGCAAGTAATTGTTAAAATTTGCCTTAAAACGCACTGCTTAAGTTCTTTGCCGTTAACCACTAATTCATTAGAAATATTTAAAAGCAAGGTAAAATCTAAAATATTAGCGCACGCAAAAAGTTCGCCGTAAAAGGCGCGCATATATTCCTTTTTTATTACGTTATCTACTTTTATTACAAAAAGTTTAATAACTTCTTCCCAGTATGCATTTGAATAATTAGAAAAAAGTTGGGCTATAGGTCGATTATCAACCATTTTACCATAATGCTCGTCTATTCCGTCTTCAAAGAAAGAAAGGGCTGTAAAATATTCTAAGAACATTTTATGGTAGAACTTGCCGTTTGCATAAATAGCGCGATTTTGCAGATATTCAAGCAAGAATTCACACCTTTTAGCGCAAGCACTGTTTTCTTCGCCATACTTATCTTTTAAAATACTGTTAAAAATTCCTTCAAAACTGATAGATAAGCCCAAAGAATCGCTAATATACCTTTCGCGCGAAAAAGCCTTTAATATATCGCTTAAATCTCGCTTTATCATGTCTTCATAAACTTTAGGCAAATAAATTCCCGTATGCCCTTCGCTATCTTGGCGGAAAGTTATTTCAGAAACGGCATCTAAAATACCAACTACGGTTTGCGGAATATTCCCTTCGTTTTGATAAACAAGGGCAAGTTGAGAAAGAAGTAATGGATTAGCGCGAATTTCTTCGTTTAAATCTTTAACGCGAATAAAAAATTCTTTACCTTTTTCTTCCGCACCAAACAAAATAAACAAGTTGCTTCCAAGTTTTTCTATTTCGCTATCGGTCAACTTATCTAAACTGTATTTTTTAACTTCTGCGTCGTTAAAAGCAAAAAGTTCACTATCTTTTTCATTACGGCCAGTAAGTATTATCGCCGTACTTTCGCGGTAATTATCGTAAAAGGCGCTAATCTTTTTCATAAAATCACGCGTGGCGCTTTTCGTTGTGATTTCATCTAACCCGTCTAAAACTAAAACTAAATCCCTTACCTGCAATAATCTGTTAAAATTATCTAAACTAAAGAAGGATCTTTTTCCGCAAACAGAATGAAATTCTTGATATAGTAAAGTTAAAATATCTTCTTTACTTTCACTAACCGCGCAACATTCTAAAGTAATAACAAGTTTATCTTTTGCGCAGGCTTCAATTTGATTTACGTACTGCGTTTTACCGCTACCCGCCGGGCCGTAAATAAAAGAAATAGTCCCGCTATAGGTCAGTTCTTCGGGGTTTTCTACACTTTTAACCGCCTTTAAATTTTCATCACGCAAGGTAATTTTTCTGTAAATATATAAATCTTCCGCGTGGTAATTTTTATCTTTTACGTTGTTTAAATTAGTGTTTAAAGGTATTAACTTAATATAATTTTTATTTACCTTATTAGTATAAAGTTCGTAAAAATTATCGCAAATTCTTTCACCGCATTTAACGGCTATTTCGTTTAAAATTCTTTCGCTTATAACGCCGTTTTCGCCTATAACTATTACGCTTAAGTTATTAATAAGGCTTTTGCTATGCGCGCTTAATTTATTTAAATACTCTTCGTAAACTTGCAAATTCTCACACACGGGAACTATGGCTTTTTTCCAGTATTCGCTATGATCACCGCAAAGTTTTTTATCTATTTCTTCAAGTTCCCACGCCATACCCACGCTGTTTAAAGAACTTTTTGTAATTATAGGCATAAAAATATGCGCAGAAGTAGCGGCGGCTTTGCTCCATTCCACGAAATCGCCTTGGCAATCTTCACTTGAAACAAGTGGGATTATACCCGCTTGAATTAGTTTTTGCTCTATTTGATTTTTTAGGTTTTCATCTACACCCGTCCAACTAATAAAGACGTCGCATTGTATTAAATCTGCACGTATAGCCATTTGCCATCTCCTAAGCAAGTAAAAAATATCTATACTATTATACCATAACCATTTATAAATTTCAATAATATATCTTACTTTTTTCTTTCATTTGATTTAAACTGCTAGAAAAAAAACCAAAAAAGTGTACCTATAGCACGATTAACCGCTATTTAGCAAACAAAAAAACGGCAGAATAATCTTGCCGTTTTTTAGCCTTTTTATAAGTTTATTATCAATCTTCAACGTATCCGTCTGGGTTTTTAAGTTGCCAGTTAAGTTGGTCTTTACACATATCGTCTAAAGTTTTCTTTGCTTCAAACCCAAGATATTCTTTAGCGTAAGCGGTATCTGCATAACAAACCGCAATATCGCCGGGGCGACGGGGCGCAATTTCGTAAGGAATGGGTTTGCCAAGCGCTTTTGAAAAACCGTTAATCATTTCTAAAACACTATAACCGCAACCAGTTCCTAAGTTAACTACGTATAAACCGCTACCAGATAAAAGTTTATCAACTGCTAAAACGTGACCGCAAGCAAGGTCTACTACGTGAATATAATCGCGAACGCCAGTTCCATCAGGAGTATCGTAATCGTTGCCAAAAACGTTAACCTTGGGAAGTTTGCCTACTGCAACCTTGGTAATATATGGGCAAAGGTTGTTGGGAATACCGTTGGGGTCTTCGCCTATTAAACCGCTTTCGTGTGCGCCAACAGGGTTAAAATATCTTAAAATACCTATATTCCAACTGTTATCCGCTTTGAAAACGTCCTTTAAAATGTATTCGATAAATAATTTTGTAGAACCGTAAGGGTTAGTGGTTGAAAGGGGGAAATCTTCGGTAATAGGAACCGTGTGGGGGTTTCCGTAAACGGTTGCAGAAGAAGAGAATACAAGATTTTTACAGCCTGCATCACGCATTGCTTCAAGCAAAATAATCAATCCGCCGATATTATTGTGATAATATTCAACGGGTTTTGCAACCGATTCACCAACAGCCTTAAAACCTGCAAAGTTAATAACCGCGTCTATTTTATGTTCCTTGAAAATTCTATCAAGCGCTTCACGGTTTAAAATGCTTTCTTTATAAAATTGAACTTTTTTACCGCTAATTTTTTCAATTCTTTCTACGGCAATACTTTTACTGTTAGATAAATCGTCTATAATAACGACTTCGTATCCCGACTTCATAAGTTCTATACAAGTGTGGCTACCGATATATCCCGCGCCACCGGTTACAAGAATAGTTTTCATATTTATCTCCTTAATTTTAATGCTTAAAAACTAATAATATTCTAAACCCAACTGCAAAAAATTGCAAGTAAAAGTAGTAATTTTTTTAAATTAGCAAGGGGCAATCGCCCAAACCATATAAATCTTTCAACTTAAAAGATAAATTAGCCCTTTAAAACGTACTCGGTATAATATTTATTTACGATTGCGTTCATTTGTTCAAACTGCTCTTCCATATCCTTAACTAACTTGAATTGTGTTCTAGTTCTATCTAAATTGTGATTTTCGCGTTTAATTCTAAAATAGGTGTCTCCGTTTAAATGGTCGGTTAAAAATCTTATACCGCATTCATACGTCATCATAATAGCGCCTAAAGCCAAGCAGTCCGCTTCTTCTTTGGTTATGCTTGCGCCTAACGCACAAAGATAGCCTTTAACGTACTCTTCAAAAAGAGAAATAGAAAAGTTAACCTTAGATAAATCTTTTTCGTCTTCTGCAGCGGGGTTACATCCAAAGCGTATAGAATCGCCAAAGTCGTAACAAATAGTGCCGGGCATAATAGTATCTAAGTCTATAACGGCAACGGCTTTACCGGTTGCATTATCTATTAAAACGTTATTTAACTTCGTGTCGTTATGGGTAACTTTTAGGGGAATAACACCATCTTCTAAACGCTTAACTAATTTAGAAGTTAAATCTTTACGGGCAAGGGCAAACTCAATTTCTTCTTTAACAAAATCTCTTCTGCCAGAAATATTTTCTTCAATCGCCTTTTCAAGCGCTTCAAATCTTTTAACCGTATTGTGGAAATTTGGTAGCGGTTCGTAAAGTTTAGAAGCATCGAACTTAGCAAGTAAGTTGGCGAAATTGCCAAAAGCCACCGCACTTTGATAAAAATGTTCGGGTTTTTCTACTACTTGATATGCGGTTGAATCGTCTATAAAAACGTATACTCTAAAGAAATTTTCGCCATCCGTATAATAAGGCTTACCGTCGATAGAATCAACTACCGTTAAAGATTCACGGTCGGGATCGCCACCTTCTTTCTTTATTTGCTCGCGCGCAAATTCGGTTACTAACTTAATGTTATTCATAAGCGCGGGAACGTCTGTGAAAAGATTAGAGTTTACGCGCTGTAAAATATATTTATGTTCCCCTTTTTCATCTGCAGTTATCAGTAAAAAAGTTTGATTAATATGACCTTCGCCGTAAGGCTCGCAAGAAAGAAAACTTCCCTTAACCTTAAATTGAGTGCTGATAGTTTTAAAATCGTAAGCCATAATTTTTACTTTCCTTTTGTTTTTTTATTTTTCGCTTATATTTTAATATAAACTTTTCTCTTTTGCAATAGGTTTTTAACTTTTTTATAAAATTTGCAATGATATTGTCCTTTTATCCAAAAAAGGAAGTACATAAATACTTAACAATAAAAAGAATTACAACTCAACTCTTTTTTAAGGCTTAATTTCTATCATCTTAAATTCAAAATAGCTTTTTTAATTATACAACAAAGATTAATCAAAAAGCGGAGTGGAAAAATACCTTTCACCAGTATCGGCAAATAGCGTTAAAACAACCTTTCCGCACCCGAGTTTTTTAGCAATTTGCTTGCTTGCCCAAAAATTACTTCCGCTTGAAATCCCGCAAAGCATACCCTGCGAAAGAGCAAGTTCCTTTGCACTTTTTATTGCGTTTTCGTCGCTAACGGTTATAACTCCTTGCAACTCGTCTAAATTAAAAAATGGGGGGATTATTCCGTCGCCTATACCCATCTGCAAATGCTCGCCTATTTTTTCTCCTGTTAACGCAGAAGCATTTTCGGGCTCTACCGCGTAAACTTGCAAATCGCAATAAACTTCCTTAAGCCGTTTTGCCATTCCGCCAAGCGTACCGCCAGAGCCAACGCCTAAACAAAGCGCGTGCGGTGTTATTCCATTTAAATCTTTAATTATTTCATTCGCCGTGTAACAGTAATGCGCGTCACGATTTAATAAATTATTAAACTGATCTGGACGAAAGGCGTTTTTTGTGATACTCGCGATTTCATCAGCCTTAATAAAACAACGCTTAATACAATCGCCTATGTCGCCGTAATCTTCAACGGTTACGACTGTTGCCCCGTACTGCAAAATAAGTTTTCTTCTTTCTTCGCTTACCGAAGATGGAATAACTATCACGCATTTTAGCCCTATAACCGAGCAAATCATCGCAAGACTTATTCCCTGATTACCGCTTGAAACTTCCACAATAGTGGTGTTTTTTGTTATACGTCCTTGACTTTTTGCGCCCATAATCATATTGTATGCCGACCGCGTTTTAACCGATGCGCCTACGTTTAAAAATTCGCATTTCGCGTAAATATCCGCGCTGTTTTTTTCTGTTTTTTTCAGTTTTATAAGCGGTGTATTTCCTATAAACTGCAATATATTTTTACCTATCATCTAATAATACTGCCTAATATTATAGTATTCAAATAGGATGATAATTGATTCGCAAAAATAAAAAAAGTGGCGATAATCGCTTTATACCGCCACTTTTATTTAATTTAAATAGGTTTGCAAAGCGTTCAACATGCTTTGAAGAGCACTTTGTTCTTCCGCGCTTAAATTCGGTGGAATTTGCGAAGAAAAAGAATTTAATGCGCTTAAAACTTTTTCGCAAAGTTCTTTATCTTCATTTGTGATGCCGTATGCAGTTAACGCCTGCAAGGGGTAAACTCTTAAATAACTAACGGCGTGATCGTACGCCTTGTTTACCGCATCATCCTTTTTCCCTTGTTTGATAAGTTCTTCATAATATTCGCCTGCGACGGTTAAAAAATAATTATCGCTAACAGCGGTGCTTTGTTCTTCTAAATAAACGAAGTATTCGCTTAACACTTCGCCATTTTCAGAAATTATCGCGCTATTTAAAAGTCTTGTTAAATTTTGCGTAGATTCATCTTTTTTATAGGCGTTTTCATAGCACCCCAAAGCGCAATTTTCCATACCCATTTGGCTAAAAAAATCACCTAAAGAAGTGGGGTTAAAAATAGCAAAACCGCCAAAGACAAGCCCAAGCGCAAGAATTATTCCCGCCAACGTTATAAGGGCGGATTTTATAATGGTTTTTTGCATAATTTCCCTGCTTAATATATTTAATATCTATACTTAGTATAACATAATTGCACCCTTTTGTAAACAAATAGCGTTAATTTTTATTAAATTCGTTAAACTTTATACCCCTTTTTGCATATATTATAAAATTTTTTCATACAAATTACTATCGGAGAATATTTATGAAAAAAACTTTATCACGCGCGCTAAGCATTTTTATATGCTTAACGGCTATCTGTTACACCCTTGTTTTTACAGCATGCAACCCTAAGCCGGACTATATCTCTTACGTTAGCGAATTAAGAAAGGATATTTTTACCGGCGAGCAAGATAATTTTAGCGTTGTAATTTATTCGGGAACTAAAGAATCCCCCGCCGTTTTCGACGGAATTAAAAACCAAACCGCGCTTACCCTTACCTTTAAGGTAACTTGCAAAGAAGAAGTTGGCGAAAGCATAAAAATCTGCTTTGAAACCGGGAATAAAAAATATGAAAAAACCCTTGATTTCAACCCCGTAAAAAGCACGCTTTGTTGCGACGTTGAAGTAAATGCCCTTCCCGAAAAAGAACTTGCCGTTACTCTTTGCTACGGAGAAAATAGCACGGTAGTAAACACCTTGTCACGCCTAAAAGAAAACACGATAAGCTATACGAAAGCGCTTGAAAGCGCCGTTCAAAAAGCAAGCGACTTTTTAAGCGAGCATACAGAGGGCGGAACGTTAAAGGCGGAAATAGTTCTTCGCTTGCTTTGCGAAAACGATCGCAATTATTACTACGTTGGATTCGTTTGTGAAGAAGGATTAAAAAGGGCTTACCTTGTAAATGGCGAAAATGGCGAAATAATAGCCGAAAAAACAAATTAAATTTAATAATTATTACAAAAAAACCTGCGTTAATCAACTTATACGCAGGCTTTTATTATTATATAATCTGTTTGGCGATTAACAATGCAACCGAAAAATTCTTCAACCTTGCATCTAACGAAATATGCCCAAGTATACCCCTATCCCATTTATCGCAATCTAAATTATCTGCACGATATAAGAAATTGTAAAACTCATATCCGCGAAAATCGCATACCGCTTGGCAGGCGCTAACTTCCATTTCTACAGCGATACAACCTTCTTTTTTTCTTTGTTGCATATTACGTTGCGTTTCGCGAAAAAAAGCGTCCGTAGTCCAAGTTCTTCCGTAAACGAAATCAATATCGCTATTTTTTAATATCTCGCCCACAACGGTTGCGTTTTTTATTCGTATGTAATCGCTTGGCGGTGCGTAGTGGTAACTTACCCCTTCGTCTCTATAAGCGTGCGTGGGAACTATTAGCGCGTTTTCGCATATATTTTTATCTAATGCACCGCAAGAGCCGAACATAACGAATTTACTGCAAGAAAAAATATGCCCCACTTCTTCAATATGCGAACCGGCAACAGGCGCGCCTGCAGTTGATTGAACAATGCCGATATCTGTGCCTATAAAGCGATAAACAGGATATTCGATCGCAACTGATTTTAAACTTATACCCGTATATTCTATTAAATTTTGTTCTTTTAACGCATCCATTATAATGCAAGAAAAATTAATAATACAAGCCTTTAAAACGATCTCGCTTTTTTCATACGCTTGATTTGGATTTATAACCGCTATTTTACTGCTATCAAAACTTTTTTCTATACTCATACTAACTCCTAAAAAATAAAACCGCTTTACAAAATACTGCAAAGCGGTTAATCACTTGATAAATTAGAATAGATTGTTAAATACCTAACAATTCTATAACTTTAACAAATAAATTAGTAATATATCCTGAACGTAGAACTTCCATTAAGTAACTTGTGGGGTTAATTTTACTTGCAACGAGTATGAAACCAAATACAACTGCTGCACCGATTGCAAACGTGCAAACACCGCCAAACACAGAACTAACGATTTTAACGGCTAAGAATTTATTGCGTAACCAGTCTATAAATCTACTGATTAAGCGACCAACCCAGAACCATAAAAGCCCCATGGGAACTACAAGTATTAAAGTTATAACGCCGTATGCAATATATTTTGCTATTTCTGCAGTTGTGATTTCTAACCCGATTAAAGAGCATAAACCCATAAAACCTTGAGCAAAATCAATTAACGTCATCTGAACGTCTGAAAGCCAACCCGTCCAGTCAAAAATAAAGAATGCAAGAGCAAAAGCGCTACCGAGCGTTAAAGCGATTCCTAAAATAACCCAAACAAGAGCGGGAATGCTACGCAAGAAGCCTTTTTTAATGCCCCAAACCGTCATCATAACGATAATAAGTACAACAAGAATATCTGCTACCAAATACATAAATATACCTTCTTTAAGTTAGAATAATATTTTGGTTATTCCAATATATACATATTATATTATAAAATATAATATTTGTCAATGCTTTTTTTAATTTTATTGCGCAAAAGAACAAATTATTCGATATTTTTTTATTTTTTACACAAAAATTCGCTTAATTTAAGTAAAAGTGCGACTTTTTATATTATTTTGCAGGTTTATAAGTATCTTTTAAAGAAACTATTTCGTGAAGTACTAGATTACCGTTTTCCTTAGCGGTCTTATAATATCCTATGCGTAGAAGTTGAAAACTTTCACCTTCTGCTGAATCGAACAGATATTTTTCTGCCTTTCCCGAAAAAGTGTGAACGCTATCGTAGTTCAATCTTTCGTTAAAATCTTGTCCAGAGTATTCTGCGTCGTTTAAAAGCCTATCGTATTTATTAACGGTAACGTCTACTGCCGCTAAAGCGTCTACCCATTGAATAGTGCCTTTAACTTTCATTCCGCTACTGTCTGCACCAGACTTACTTTCGGGGATATAAGAGCAAATAAGTTTGTCTATAGCACCGTTATCGGCATATTCAACCCTTTCACACTTAATAATATACGCGTTCTTTAAGCGAACGTAACCATCAGGTTTTAGTCTGAAATATTTTGGTGGGGGATTATCTGAAAAATCTTCTGCAGAGATATAAATTTCCTTAGAGAAAGAAATTTTTCTCTTTTCACATTCTTCAAGTTGTGGTTTGGTATCAAAATCAAGCAGTTCGCTACCTTCGTAGTTTTCAATAACTACTTTAATGGGATCGATAACAGCCATAGCCCTTTCGGCATTAGCGTTTAAATGTTCGCGAACAAAATAATCAAGATAACTCGCTTCAATTTCTGAGTTTGCTTTAGCAACGCCAACCGCTTCGCAGAAATTCTTTAAAGACTGCGCGGGAATACCCCTTGCCCGTAAACCGGTTAAAGTAGGCATTCTGGGATCATCCCAACCCTTAACCGCCTTATCTTCTACAAGTTTTTTAAGATAACGCTTACTCATTACCGTATTCGTAATATTTAAGCGAGCAAATTCTATTTGGCGGGGCTTATGACTAACTTGCGTATTTTCAACAACCCAGTTGTATAAAGGTCTATGATCTTCGAACTCTAAAGTGCATAGCGAATGAGTTACGCCCTGCATTGAATCGCATAAGGGATGCGCAAAGTCATACATAGGATAAATACACCATTTATCCCCCGTTCTGTGGTGAGTTGCATGTAAAACTCTGTATATAACGGGGTCGCGCATATTCATATTAGGCGAAGCCATATCTATTTTTGCACGAAGAACCTTTTCGCCGTCGGCAAACTTGCCAGCCTTCATATCTTCAAAAAGCGCAAGGTTTTCTTCAATACTTCTATTTCTATACGGACTTTCTTTACCGGGTTCGGTTAAAGTTCCGCGCGTTTCCCTAATTTGATCTGCACTTAAATCACAAACGTACGCCTTGCCTTCTTTGATGAGTTTTACCGCTAAAGAATAGATATCATCAAAAAAATCTGATGCGTAATGCATTTCATACCACTTAAAACCAAGCCATTCTATATCCGCTTTAATCGCTTCTACGAATTCGGTTTTTTCTTTTGAAGGGTTGGTATCGTCGAAGAACAAATTACACTTACCGCCATATTTTTTAGCCGTGCCAAAATTCAAGCATAAAGACTTAGCGTGCCCTATATGTAGATAGCCGTTAGGCTCTGGGGGAAATCTTGTATGAACTTCGCTAACCACGCCTTCGGCAAGTTCCTCGTTGATAATGTCTTCAATAAAATTTTTTGCTTCCATTTTTAACTTCCTTATTCTTAACAACGCATTTTTGGCGTTTTTTTGTTTTTTATTTATACCATAATAGCCGTTAATCGACTTATAGGCGTTTTTTTATACTTCTTTAAGTTTAGATAGTGTTTCCTTGAAATAATCCGGCAAATCACAAACAAAGGTTTTTTCTTCGTTTGTTTTAGGATGAACAAAGGTTAAAGAGTATGCGTGCAAAAGTTGACCTTCTAAATTAAAAGGACACTTTTTTGGCCCATAAACCTTATCGCCAACAACCGGGCAACCAAGGTATTTACTATGCACTCTTATTTGGTGCGTTCTGCCCGTTCTTAATGAAAACTCGCAAAGGGTGTAACCTACAAATCTTTTTACTACGCGGTAATCGGTAACTGCGCGCCTCCCCTTATTTTGAGTAACTGTATATGCCGTTCTATCTTTTGAAGAACGGTCTATAAAAGTATCTATAACCCCGCTATCTTCCTTAACTTTTCCGTGAAGCAGAGCAAGATAAATTCTTTTACAAGTTTTACGTTCTATTTGCGACGCCAAACTAACGTGCGCCAGATCGTTTTTTGCAACGATCAACAATCCCGAAGTATCTTTATCTATTCTGTGTACAATACCCGGGCGAATAACGCCGTTAATACCGCTTAAACTATCTAACGAATATAAAAGGGCGTTTACTAAAGTGTTATCATCCGTACCGTTGCCTGCGTGAACGGTTAATCCCTGCGGTTTATTGATTATTGCGACGTCGCCATCTTGATAAACTATATCAAGCGGAATATTAACGGGTTTTACCTGTAAAGGTTTTGGCTCTATTACCTGATAAGATATTTCGTCGCCCGCCTTTACCAAATATTTGCCCTTTTCTTGATTGCCGTTAACAGTAACCAAGCCTTCGTCTATCATTTTTTTAACGTGCGAACGGCTAAAATCTGTTTTCAATGCAAGAAGCGCATCTAATCTAAGACCGCTTTCCGTTGCGGTAAAAGAGTTCATGACTGCCCCTTTTCATTTTGATCTTTTTGCTTTTTTCCCACTTTAATTATGGGATCGTCACCCAAAAACATCATGTAAAAAATCAACATGCCAGCGCCTATACAAAGACAAGCGTCCGCTACGTTAAAGTTAGCAAAAAAGGGAACGTAAATAAAATCGCGCACGTGTGAAAAGGCAATACGGTCTATAAAATTACCGATAGTACCCGAAAACATAAGCGATATTGCGCTTAATAGCCATTTGCTTTTTGGTTTTGCAACTATTAAAAATACTACGCCGGCAATTAAAATTACGCTGGTTAACACAATAAAAAAGGTCTGCGCCCATTCAACGCCAGAAAGGAAGGAAAAGGAAGCCCCTTCGTTATAGGCGATTTCAATTTCCAAGATACCTTCTATAAGGGTTATATCCACGTTTTTTGCGTCGCATATTATTTTACTTACTTGATCCAACAGTAAGGTTGCGAAAAAAAGTATTATATACCACATCAGTCCATTACTCCAAGTTCTTTGCATAGCGTAGCAAGGTCTAAGTCGCTACCGGGGTTAAGCACTTCTTCTAAATTAAATCCGCTTTCACTTGCCCCACCGCTAATCACGTCACTTAATTTTTGTAATATTTCTCCGCCTTCTTCCAAACTGCCAACAAAGGGTTTATCTTTTAAAATCTCGCTTATAGCGAGCGCTAAAGAAGCCCTTTTTCTGCTTTCAGGCGTACGTTCTTTTGGTTCTGGCAAAGCGCAAAGATAGCGCTCTACGAAAAAGCGAAGTCTTGTTATTTCTTCATTATAACGTTTAAGCGCTTGTTCTTTTAAAAGATTTTCTTCTTTTAAAGAGTTTTCGCTTGCAAGCCGTATTCTTTCGCTTAGCTTACCGTTGAGTTTTTTTTGCGCTTCAATCTCTTTTAAAAGTTCTTGTTTTTCACTTTGAAGTTCATCTATCTGCTTTTTTAAAAGAGAATTTTGTTCTGCATTTTTTTTATCTTTAGCGAATATCAAAGTTTATCTCCCCTGATTTGTTTTATCATAGAAGTTTTTAGTTCGTAAAGCCCATCCGACAAATCCACCTTGTAAATATGCGGATTATCTATTCTTGTGTATTCTTCCCAGAAAGTGGATATTTCTTCTTTTGCGTATTTAGCGATGTCCTTTAACTTAGGAAGGTCGTAGCATAACTTACCATTATCTATAATTTTTACGGAAAGTTCGCGCATAGTATAATTTTCAAAGGTAATACTCTTCCATCTTTCGGTGGGATGATATATCGTTAAAGGCTTGGTGGTATCGAATTTTTCATCACGCAAAGTGATAAGATCGGCTTCCGCCTTGCCATCTACGTAAATTCTGTATATACTTTTAAAACCAGGGTTTGTAAGTTTTATACTGTTATCTGAAAGTGTAATTTTAGGTGTAATTTCGCCGTTTTCTTCTACCATTCCGGCAAGTTTATAAACACCGCCGAGCGCAGGCATATCCGCGCTGGTTATAAGTTTAGTTCCAACACCCCAAAGTGAAATCTTTGCACCTTGAGCCTTTAAAGAAGCAATAGAATTTTCATCTAAATCGCCCGAAGCGCAGATGATAGCATCGGGATAACCCGCTTCATCTAACATCTTTCTTGCCTTTTTTGAAAGATATGCTAAATCGCCCGAATCAAGCCTTATACCCAAAGGTTTATATCCTTGCTCTCTTAATTCGTCGAACACCTTAATTGCGTTGGGAACACCGCTTTTTAAAGTGTTATAAGTATCCACTAATAGCAATGAAGATTCAGGATAAATTTGAGCATACGCCTTGAACGCGTCGTATTCGGTGGGGAAATTCATCACCCAACTGTGCGCGTGAGTGCCAGAAACCTTCACGTCGAACATTTTGCCCGCTAAAACGTTAGAAGTAGAGGTACAACCACCTATAACCGCCGCTCTTGCCCCGTAAATGCCAGCGTCTGGCCCTTGCGCTCTGCGCAAACCAAATTCTAAAACGTTATCCCCTTGCGCCGCACCGCAGACCTTTGCTGATTTAGATGCGATAAGCGTTTGGTGATTAAACATATTAAGTATGGCAGTTTCTATAAGTTGCGCTTGAACTATGGGCGCGCGAACGGTCAAAATAGGCTCGCCGGGAAAAACAACAGTGCCTTCAGGAACAGCGTAAACGTCACCGGTGAATTTCATATCTGCCAAATATTGCAAAAATCCTTCATCGAATAAGTTTAAAGAACGAAGATACTCTATTTCTTCTTCTCCAAAATGTAAATTAAGAAGATATTCTACAACTTGTTCTAATCCAGCCGCCAACGAATAAGTTATTAACTTGTTTTGGCGGAAAAATAAATCGAATATAGCAACTTGCTCGTGACGGCCTTTTAAATAATATCCGTTCATCATAGTAAGTTGGTAAAGGTCTGTAAGCAATGTTAAATTTCTTTTATTTTCTTCCATTTTTATCACCTATAGTTCGTTTAACCGTAAAACTAATTGCGGGGTAATATGCCTTTTTTTGTTTTTTTATGAAGCGATTTATTAATTATAAGTAACGCATTGAATTTATTATTAGGGCGCGTACTTACCTATTTTTATGTAAATAAGCCTTAGATGCGAGTTAGTGGCAGGAATAACGAGCATTTTGCGACGGGCGTTTACTTTCGCGTAAATAACCGAGCAAAAGCGAAGTTTTCGTGACAATAACGAAGCTGGCGATGAGGAAAAATAATTTTTTAAATAAGCGACAGCGCAAAGCGTTTAGTTACAAGCAAGAGAGGCGTTTGTGCTTTTTTATAAAAGCGCGTACTTACCTATTTTTATGTAAATATGCCTTAGATGCGAGCAGTTGGTAGGAATAACGAGCATTTTGCGACGGGCGTTTACTTTCGCGTAAATAACCGAGCAAAAGCGAAGTTTTCGTGACAAATGCGAAGTATATAAGGTTTATTTTATTTGAAGGACTTAATTTCAGGCAAC
>JAZOCA010000145.1:0-42064 GCA_045596285.1 Christensenellaceae bacterium
AAGAATAAATAACGCTTGCTTGTGTGCAGTAGGCGAATAAAGGTAGCGCTTGAGCGCCCGCCGGTATCAATGCACTTTAGTGCAAAATAAAGCCCCCACTTTAGTGGGGGATATTTACTTTTGTAAAAATATTAGTTAACCGTGTTATAGACGGGTTTATATTACCAATCAAACTTTTCGTCTATATATGAATTATAACTATCGGCAATCTTTTTAACCGTTTCGGGAAGAAGGGGATTATCAAGTTCTACTGCCTGGTATACAGTAGAAAGATAATTTCCAGTACCGTACTCAACTACTTTAAGATAAGTTTCAATAGGAGTTTCGCACGCCCAAATTTCACTTGCAAAAACTAATGAAACAACGTAACTAATACAATAACCCGATATTTGAACGATATGTGGAACGTCGTAATAATTTCTTTGGTTACCGTCCCAGTATTTATTCCATATATCAGAAAATTGTTGATCTAAAAATTCAGCGGTAAGCGCACTTTGGTCGGCATTGTAAACTACGTATTCAAATTCGTCGAATATACAGTTGCTAAGCAACGCCCAAGTGCTATTATAAAGCATATCAACAACGTAATTTTCGTAAAGATTTTCAACGTTAGAATAGTTTGTGGCTATAAGATTTTCAACCGCGGGTAGGGTTATTAGTTCAAACGCCTGAGAATGAGTTTCAGCCAAATCGTAACTCATTGCGTTATCGCCTTCTAAGTCTTCGTTTGCCATAAACACTTCGTTATAGTGCCCAAATTCGTGAATTACGGTAGAAAGATCTCTGGTTAAATAACCGCTTGCATTAATAAACATAAAGGCGTCGTTATACTGATAGAATTCAGTAACGTAAGAAGTATTAGCTTTTGTTTCAGAAAGGTCAAAATCATAAAGATTTCTCTTTGTCATATAATTCCAGCTTGAAATCATATCGGGTGCGGTAGCGTCTATAATTTGTGGCATAACCGTTAAGATATCGGTTGCGCTTAAAGGTGCGTCAACTCCAGGTTTCTCCGTTTGCGGTTTAATTCTATCCCTTAAGGGAATAATATTTTCTTTAATTGCATTTCTGAATAATGCTACGTCGTCGGGAGTGTACTCTCTGCCAAAAACTTCAGCGTAAGAATAATCTAAATAGTTATCGTAATACTCGCCGTCGTCTTTCATTTTCGTGCGTGCATAGGCGTTGCGCGTTTTAACTAAATTGATATATAATTCGTCAATTTCGTCGTATTTTTCTTGTGCGTAAAGTGAAGAATACATCGTTTCCATTTCGGAAATTTGGTTAAGAAGTTCAAGTTGATGTTCGCTGTCTACTTCGGTATTAAGTAGCCTATCTGCGTATTCTTGCCCTAAATTTTCAATAAAATATTCTCCGTAATATGGCGAAGAAATAATCGCTTTTTCAAGTGCTAAAACGCTATTTTGTACTTTTTGTGCAAATTGCATACTATATATGCTTTCTTCTTGCCAGTAGGTATTGTTAACATCCTTATCGTTATTTATAGAAGAGACGGTCATCATAGTGAACGCCTTAAGATAGTAACTTGTGAAAAGTTCATTTCTTTTTGTCACTACTTGGTTGCGGTTTCCATCGCTTTCCAAAAGCATATATATTTCAGAAAGAAGTTTATCAAAACCCACTTCATCCATGCGTTCGTAAACTCTTTTTTCCATCGGAGGACCGCTAAAGTAATCTAATATTTTTTCAAACAGGACGCATCCACTAGCCGAAAGCGCCGTTACCGCGACCATAATCGCGATTAATAATTTTTTTAAAAATTTCATAATTTATTCTCCTAAACGAGCAGTTTTTCTTTTACGATTATTATAATAAAGCAAAAGCGTTAAAATGTCAATAATTTTTGCAAAAGAAATTTTTCTTCGGGTGACGAAGTTTTTTATAAAATTAAAAAAACGTAAGGAATTTTATTTTTTTTGTTGTATAATAAGTGAAAGCCACAACGTGTGGAAATAAATTAAGGAGAAAATATGATGAAAAAAATTTGTGCAATCTTATTAGTAACCCTGTTATCACTTTCTTTATTTGCATGCTCGGCCGCCCCTAAGAAAGAAGGGATTATGGGCGACGCAGGAATGAACGGAGATATGCTTGAATGGCTTGAAGGCGCGCCCGTTTCGCCCGATATGGATTACGAGTATGAAGAAGTAAAAGAAAGCGGATTTATAAATCCTTTAGAAAATGCTAATTCAACTTTTTCGTTAGACCGTAACACCGCGAACTACGCCATGGCAAGAAGAATGATAAACGGTGGATCTAAAGTCCCAACCGGATCGGTTAGAATTGAAGAATACGTAAATTATTTTAACTACAATTATCAAAGACCGGAAAAAGGCGAAGGCTTAGCGCTTGGCGGCAGTTTAACCGATTGCGCTTGGAATAGCGAACACAAAACCTTTACCGTTAGCGTAAGCGCTGAAGAGATTTCTTTTGAAGAAAAGAAACAAAACAATATAGTATTTTTAATCGATACTTCAGGCTCAATGCTTGGCGACGACAGATTAGGGCTTATAAAACAAGCGTTTACAATGTTAACTGAAAATCTTGAAGATAACGATATCGTTTCAATAGTTACCTATGCAAGCGGTGTTCGCGTTGCTGCCGAAGGTTTGCTTGGAAAGGATAAATTGACGATTGCTAACGTATTGCAAGATTTAAATGCAGGCGGATCTACTAATGGGGCAGGCGGTATTCAACTCGCATACGAAACCGCTGAAAAATATTACGTAGAAGGTGGCAATAATCGCGTAATTTTAGCAACGGATGGCGATTTTAACGTTGGGATTAGGAATAAAAACGATCTTTACGAATTTATTAGTGAAAAAAGAAATTTAGGTATTTGGCTTTCAGTATTAGGTGTTGGCATGTATAACACTTCAGATACTACTATGAAGACTTTGGCAGAAAACGGCAACGGCAACTACGGATATTTAGATAGCGTTAGTGAAGCGAAGAAACTCTTAGTTAAAGAAATGGGCGGAACTTTAGTAACCGTTGCTAAAGACGTAAAAATTAACGTAAACTTCAATGCAGATGCGGTAGAAAAATACCGTCTTATCGGTTACGAAACAAAAATGATGAGTATGGAGGACTTTGAAAATTCCGAAAAGGACGCTGGTGAGATAGGTTCTGGGCATACTGTAACCGCAGTTTATGAAATAAAACTCAAAGACGGGGCAAGCGGAACTTTTGCAAGCGCTGAAATAAGATATAAACACCCCGAAACCAACGAGCAAAATAGTATCACTAAAGATTATACCACCGATCTTGCTGAAGAAGAAGTAAGTGAAGACGTTATTTTTATCGGTTGCGTAACCGAATTTGGCTTAATTTTAAGGAATTCCGAATACAAGGCGAATGCGTCATTTACTTCAGTCATAGAAAGATTGCAGACCTTAGAATGCGTATGCGGAGTAGATGCAGACGAATTTAAAGCGGAATTTTTAGAACTTTGCCAAAAAGCACGCGCTATTTACGGCTAAAAATTATTTTTAAAATTTGCATAAAAAAACTTGACTATACCGTTAATATGATGTAAAATATTAGCAGTCAGTACGGAAGAGTGCTAACACTCAAAAATACTGATTGCTAATTTTTTATTTACTTTTTGATCTTTTGGTATTTAAATATAGAAAATTTGGAAATAATACCGATAGATTAAAAGGAAAGGAGAGTTATATGTCAAACGATAAGTACACGAAAAGCGCATATAGCGCACTTATGAGCGCACAAAACCGCGCGCTTATTTCTAATCACCAAGAAATAACTCCCGAACATATTTTATACGGTATATTAGAAGATGGCGCGGGGTTAGTATGTTCTTTGCTTCAAAAAAGCGGAATAGATACCAGATTGATGCAAGCCGATCTTCAAACCGCACTCAATAAGCTTCCAAGCGTAACTGGGTCTGGCTCAAATGCGTATTATGGTGCGGGAGCACAGAAAATTTTAGCCGTTGCAGAAAGTATGGCAAAGGCTCAAAAGGACGAATATATAGGCGTTGAACATATTTTTATCGCCCTTGCGAAAAATGCAAACAAAAGTGTTAAAGAAATACTTGCAAAGCACTCTTTTAATCTTAAGGAATTTGAAGATGGTTTAAAAAAAGTGAAAACGTCACCCATTTCTAACGACGATCCCGAACAAACTTACGACGTATTACAAAAATATGGAGACGATTTAGTTCTTCGCGCAAAGCAGGGAAAAATTGATCCTGTTATCGGTAGAGATGAAGAAATAAGAAACGTCATAAGAATACTTTCAAGAAAAACAAAAAATAATCCCGTTTTAATAGGCGAGCCGGGCGTTGGTAAAACTGCCATAGTAGAAGGGCTTGCAAGAAGAATAGTCAGCGGGGACGTGCCCGAAGGTTTAAAAGATAAAAGCATTTTTGCCCTTGATATGGGCGCGCTTATTGCGGGTGCAAAGTATCGTGGCGAGTTTGAGGAAAGGTTAAAAGCCGTTTTAAACGAGATAAAAAAACAAGAAGGTAAAATTCTTTTATTTATTGATGAACTTCATACTATTGTTGGCGCAGGCAAAGGCGAAGGTAGTATGGATGCTGGTAACTTGCTTAAACCCATGCTTGCGCGTGGCGAACTTCATTGCATAGGCGCAACTACCTTAGATGAATATACCAAATATATCGAAAAAGATCCCGCCTTAGAACGCCGTTTTCAGCCCGTTACGGTAGATCAACCCACCGTTGAAGATACGATTTCTATACTTCGTGGTTTAAAAGAAAGATACGAAATATTCCACGGTGTTAAAATATCCGATAACGCAATAGTTTCTGCAACCACTTTGTCTGATAGATACATTACGGATAGATTTTTACCCGACAAAGCAATCGACCTTGTAGACGAAGCGTGCGCAATGATAAGGACTGAAATAGATAGCATGCCATTAGAAATGGACGTTATTTCACGTAAAATAATGCAACTTCAAATCGAAGAAATGGCTCTTTCTAAAGAAGAAGACGATCTTTCTAAACAACGCTTGGCTTCTTTAAAAGAAGAACTATTAGAAAAGCAAGAAGAATTTAACAGACTTAAAGCGCAATTAGAAAAAGAAAAAAGCGAAATCAATTCCGTTCAAGAAATAAAAGCGGAAATAGATAAACTTACCGTAGAAATGGAAAATGCAAAAAGGGTAGGCGATTACGAAAAGGTCGCTCTTATTCAATACAGCAAGATACCATCTTTAAAAGAAAAATTATCTACTGCAGATAAAAAGTCTGCAAATAAGACGGTTAACTCACTATTAAGAATGGAAGTAACCGAAGAAGAAATAGCGCAAATTGTAGCTAAGTGGACGTCTATTCCCGTTACGAAGCTCATGGAAAGCGAAAAGAAGAAACTGCTTAATTTAAGTGATACTTTGCATAAAAGAATAATCGGTCAAGATGAAGCGGTTACAAAAGTTGCAGAGGCAATCTTGCGTTCTCGCGCAGGTATATCTGACGAAAATCGACCTATAGGCTCATTTATGTTCTTAGGCCCTACCGGAGTTGGTAAAACAGAACTTGCAAAAACTTTAGCCGAATATCTTTTTAACGACGAAAGAAATATCGTTAGAATAGATATGAGCGAATATATGGAAAAATTTTCCGTTTCGCGTTTGGTAGGCGCTCCTCCTGGATATATAGGTTACGACGAAGGCGGGCAACTTACCGAAGCCGTAAGAAGAAAACCCTATTCCGTAGTTTTGTTTGATGAAATTGAAAAAGCTCATCCAGACGTATTTAATATTTTACTTCAAGTATTAGATGACGGTAGAATAACGGATAGCCAAGGTAGAGTGGTTAACTTTAAGAACACCATAATCATAATGACTTCAAACCTCGGTAGTTCGTATATTTTGGAAGACATAGAAAAGGGTTATGGTTACGAATTAACCGAAGGTGCTAAAGAAAAGATAAGCAAACTTTTAAAAAGTACTTTCCGCCCTGAATTTTTAAACAGACTAGACGATATAGTAACGTTTACCCCTTTATCTAAGCAAGCGGTAGAAAAAATAGTTGATTTAATGCTTGTAAAGCTTGCAAAACGTTTAGAAAAACAGCAACTTTCGTTATCGGTTACAAAGCAAGCAAAAGATTTAATCATTGAAGGTGGGTACGACGTTGTTTACGGTGCTCGTCCGCTAAAGAGATTTATCGAAAGCAAAGTGGAAACTTTGGTTGCAAGGGCGATTTTAGCAGGTTCTATAAAAAATAACGGCGTAATTACGGTTACTGTAAAAGATGGCGCTTTGTTCGTTGAGTAAAATAATGAAACTTAAATCGTAAATTCATAAGCGAGATATATCTATTTGAATATATCTCGCTTTTTATTGCGGTAATAATTAAAATGTAAAAAGGCTTTTTAGATATTAATAGACCATTTGTTTCGGCTACGTTTATTTACCGTTTTGCGTCTTATATTATATTGTCTAAAAGAGCCGAGAATTCTAAATAAAAATAGAAAAACAGAGTGCAAATTCTCTTGATAGTAGCAAATAAATGTGCTATAATGATTTCATCTTACAAGATAAATGGAGATGGAAATATGCCTGCAGAACTTTACGGAATAGAGCACTTTATGTATATCGGCATAACCACTGCGATTGCCACAGTTGGGCTAATTTTGGCAAAGAAATATGCCAAAAGTGAAAAAGCTAAAATAATTTTTCTAAAAAGTATAGCATTTGGGCTTTTTATTTCAATATTAGCAAATAGGTTGTCTCAAGTTTTTAGATACGAAGAAACTAACTGGGTAGCTATAATCCCCGATAGTTATTGCGGATTAACCAGTCTTGCTTTATCGCTTGCCGTGCTATTTGGCAAAAAGGATAATAACGCTTATCATTTTTTATGGCTTCTTGGTTTATTCGGTGGAATTTCTACGGTAGTTTATCCTAACTTTATAGGGCAAGGGCCCACAATCTTTTATTTGCCCACAATTTCGGGGTTGCTTCATCACAGTTTTTCGGCAACGCTTGTCGTATCGCTTTTAATTTTTAAGCAAATTTATATCACTCACAAAAAATGGTATTGCACCCTTTTTGGTTTTACCTGTTATATTTCCTTAGGGGCTTTTCTTATCGGGGCTTTGGGCGTTTCGGATGCCTTTCATATTTATACGCCGTTACTTGATAATACGCCTTTCACAACTTGGGGAATGGCGCCTATATACGCGGTATGTTACACCTTAATTCTTGTTGCAATAGAGATGGTAAGAGCACGTAAGGTAAAAAATCAAAACAACGCTTAGTGTTGAATAACAAACAAAAAAATGAGCTCGGTCTTTTATCGGGCTCGTTTTTATTTTTTTGTTTATTGTATAATAAGTTGTTCTATAGGTCGATTATCGCAATATTTTGGCAGTAAAGTAACGTAAAATTAAAGTACGAAAGTATTTGACAATAACAAGATTAAGTGATATAATTGTTTTATAAAAGGAAGATGTACAAATGAAAAGATTTTTTAACGAAAAGTTTTCAAGTGAACGCGCTTTATACGCAGAAAAAGGGGTAGTTTTATCCGCTTGCGTATTTGCTGGCGAAGAAGACGGTGAGTCCGCTTTAAAAGAAAGTGAAAACGTAGAACTAATAAATTGTAAAATGCAACTGCGCTATCCCTTATGGCACGTAAAAAATGCAACACTTACGGGGTGTGAACAAACGGAAACCTGTCGTGCTGCATTGTGGTATTGTAAGGACGTTAAAATAGATAAAAGTGTGCTTGGCGGTATTAAAGCTTTGCGCGAATGTTCTAACGTAAATATAAATTTATCAACGGTAAATAGCGCGGAATTTGGTTGGAAGTGTAGCCGTGTAGAAGTGCGTGATAGTAAAGTTAACGGCGAATACGCTTTTTTTCAAAGTGAAAACGTAACCTTTAACAACGTAGAATTTGGGGGCAAATATTCCTTTCAGTATTGTAAAAATCTCACTATAAAAAACAGTATTTTAAACACGAAGGATGCATTTTGGCATGCAGATAACGTACGCGTTGAAAACTGTACGGTTAAAGGCGAGTATTTGGCTTGGTATTCTAATAACGTAACCTTTGTTAACTGTAAAATCATAGGAACACAACCCCTTTGCTATTGCAACAATTTAACGCTAATCAACTGCACGATGGAAGATGCCGATTTAGCCTTTGAATATAGCGACGTAAAAGCGGATATTAAGGGAGAAATCCTTTCTGTTAAAAACGTAAAAAGCGGTGAGATTGTCGCCGATAAAATAGGCGAAATAATAGCCGAAAATAGCGTATATCCTTTAGAAGCAAAAATTGCTATAAGAAAGTAAAAAATGGGCTATAGGTCGATTATTAATGGTTTTATATAATAAAAAAAGAGCAAATACTCAAATGTATTTGCTCTTTTAGTTTTGTTTTTTAATTATGCTCTTGATTTACCCATAAAGGCTAAAACACCGTCGATAATAAAGATTACACCGCTTACGATAAACATGATGTTTAAAGTTTCTCCGGTAAAGAATACGATCAACAAACCGCCAACGATAGAAAGAATGCATGAAAGTAATGGGAATAATTTTTTAGCGCCACCGTTAAATAATTGAACTAAACCGGTAACTGCTAAAATGATACCAAATACTTTAACGATTAAATCTTGAAGTGTAAATCTTAAAATGATTAAAAGCGCACCTATAACGGTATAGATAACCCCAGATGTTACGTTTTTATTAATGATATCCATAATACCCTTAACTAAAAATAAAACGCCTACGATAAGCATAGCCCAGGAAACAACCGCTTGTTTAAATGCACAGAATAAAACACCGATAAGTATGTAGATAACGGCAGTTACCATATTAGCGGGCAATTTAATTTGTTTTTTTGCCATAAAAATTCTCCTTATAATAAAGTTTAATTATATACATAAAGTCTAAAGACTGTTATGACTTAAATTAATCAAGATTGTAAATTTTAGTATATTTGTCTACTAAATAGTCAACGTAGTAATCGGGGTTAAAGTCTTCGCCCGTTGCAAGGCGTAAAATATCTTTACTAAATTTACTAGAGCCGTATTTATGAACGTGATCCTTTAACCACTTGGTAATTTTGCAAATTTCACCTGCTTTAATTGCTTCGTCTATATTTATATCTTTCTTCATAGCGTTATAAATTTGCGCGCCGTATGCAGAACCTAAAGCGTAAGTGGGGAAGTAACCGAATTCGCCGTAAGCCCAATGAACGTCTTGTAAGCATCCGTGCGTATCGTCGGGAACGGTAACGCCAAGATATTCTTTATATAGCGCGTTCCATTTTTCAGGTATTTGTTCAGCGGTAATTTCTCCAGCCATAATTGCCTTTTCAAGTTCGTAGCGCACCATAACGTGCATGCTATAAGTAAGCTCGTCTGCTTCGGTGCGGATAAGCGAACATTCAACGCTGTTAACAAAGCGGTACATATCGTCGCTCGTTACGTTTTCTAACTGAGCGGGAAAAATTTCTTTAAGTTTACCAAAGTGTTTATCCCAAAAGGCTTTACTTCTTGCAATCATGTTTTCCATGAAGCGCGATTGACTTTCGTGCATAGCCATACTTGCACCACCGCCACTCATGGTTTTGTCTATATCAGGTGAAACTTGAAGTTCGTAAATACCGTGCCCCATTTCGTGAATAGCGCTAAATATACTGCTTGAAAAATTATTTTCATAAAAATGGTTAGTGATTCTAACGTCGGTAACGGTATTGTTTGAAGTAAATGGGTGTTCACTTTCTTTAATGACCGTATGATCGGGGCTAAAACCAAAAACTTCACGAAGGTATTCTTGGAAGTGCTTTTGTTTTTCAGCGGGGAAAGTTTGGTAAGCCCAAGAAAAATCTTCTTTTTTAGTAGCGTTTATTTTTGCAATAACAGGTACTAATTTTTCTTTTAGCAAATTAAAGAACTTATCGTAATCGCTTTTTTTCATGCCGCGTTCAAAATCGTCAAGTAAAACGTCGTAACCCTTTAACTGATTTGTTTCAAGCCATTTTACGTATTTTTTGCGATAAGCGATAATTTTTTCGTAATAGGGCATAGCCTTTGCAAAATCGTTGTTGCGTTTGCAGTCTACGTATACGTTATAAAATTCGTTAGTGAGAGAAGAAAACGCAACGTATTCTTCTTGCGGAATTTTAGAAAGTTTGTCGTTTGCTTCTTTCATCACGGTAATTTCGTGTTTTAAAATTTCGCTTAATTTTTCGCGGTTGTTAAATAAGCAATCTATCGCCTGATTATATTCTGGCGAAGTTGCTATTTGGTATTCCATTTCAGATAGGGTGGCCATTTGTTCGGCGTGATCTGCATTTTTTGGCATCTCGGTTTGCATGTCCCATCCTATTAAAAATCCAGCAAGAGAAAGTGCCTTGATTTTCTTGTTGGTTTCATTATAAATCTTAAGTGCTTTTTCCATTATTTATCTCCTTAAAAGATATTTCTAATTTTAACATAATAAGAATTATAATGCAATAATTTTAGGGGTACAAATTGTAAAAATGTATCTTTGCATTATTTTTTAAATCATAAAAGTGCTTAAATAGGTCGATTATCGCGTATTTAGTTAATAAAAATGCAATAGATATAAAAATATTGATATAATAAATAAAATTATAAAACGGGGCAGATGTATTTGTCTTTTTTTTAAATTCTTGGTATAATATTAAAAAGTGTATTTAAGAAGGAATTTGGGAATAAGATAATAGTATATCAAAAAAGCATCTATAAGGTGAAGTAATGAAACAAGAAACAAAACAATCTCTAATAAAACTTGGGATAACCGCGCTTGTATTTATATCCCTTATTTTGGGCGCGTATCTAATAATGCGTCAACTGGGTTGGGCTGATTTATCTCAAGAACAACTTCAAGATAAAATTCAATCGTATGGGGCAAAAGCACCGCTGATATATATTTTAGTAAGTTTTATGCAAGTTACCGTATTACCCATTCCGGGTGCAGTAACCGTTCTAGCGGGCAATTACCTGTTCGGACCTATCGAAACCTTTGTTTACGCGTATATAGGCGCACTAATAGGCTCTTTTATTTCTTTTAGTTTAGGTAAAATAGTGGGCCGTCCTTTCGTTAACTGGATTGCGGGAAGTAAAGAAACGGTAGACGAGTGGTTATCTAAAATGCGCGGTAAAGAAGGCGTAATTTTATTCTTTATGTTCTTTTTCCCCTTCTTTCCAGATGATATATTATGCGCGATAGCCGGGTTGTTGCCATTCACTTATCGTGGATTTATGTCTATGCAACTGGTAACGCGCGCAACTTCAATATTTGGAACTTTATTTTTTATGTCTGGCGAAATAATACCGTGGCGCGGTTGGGGCTTGGTCGTTTTGGCGCTTGTAGCAATCGTGTTTATCGCTGCATTCGTAATATGCTTTATCAACGCAGAGAAATTAGATAATTATTTTTCGGGGTTGTTTAGAAAGGTATATTACAAAGAACCCTATTTTATGTCTTCAAAAAAGGGTTATTCAAGTGGAAAAAGAGTAGGCGTAATAGGTAAATTCAGAACCAAGAATTCACTTTGGCGTGTTGCGGGTTTATACCTATGCAAAGAAGGTTACGTAGTTGATTTGTATTCTATTTCTAACAAGCGAATTCATATACCTGAAGCGGACTTTGTTTTAAGTGCTGTAAAGGAAGAAAAAGTAATACAAAATGACGGGCAAGTTCGCCACGTATGTTATCAAAAAACAAGGGCGTTTAGAAAAAAACGTGACAAAAAAGTAGATAAGTTCACAACTCATTACAAACTTGAACTAAGAAGATCACGCGTGTATATAAGGGCGTTTTTGTTAGATGATAGTCCAAATAAAATGCAAAATTTAAAAAATTTTCATTTAATCGTCAACACGATAGATGAACATGGCAACGAAGTTAAGCGCCCAGTATACGTAATACCTAAAAAACGCAAAATGAAATACGTTATTAAAAGTTGGCTAAAAAAATAAAGCGTAATATAAACAACGCTTGTTTTTATTGTTACTTTAGCAGTTGTTTACAACATATCAAAAAATAAAAAACGGCGCTATAGCGCGATTAACAAGCAAAAAGCGGGCAAGTTTGCCCGCTTTTATCTATTGAATAGAGTTGATTTTTCCAGTTGATTTTCTAAATATGGGTTCGGCTTGCAAAATAATTCTTTTAGTCGAATATCCCTTTATGCTTTGGCGAAGCAAAGAAAAGGCTGTTTTACCAAGCATAAAAAAGTCTTGTTTTACGGTAGTTAAGGCGGGTGAGAAATATCTGGTGATTTCAAGATCGTCAAACCCGCTTACTGAAATATCGTCTGGTACTTTTATACCCCTTTCCTTTAATCCGCGAATAAGCCCTATTGCCATAAGGTCTGAAGCACAAACGATAGCGGTTACTTTGCTTTCTATAAAAGCGTCTGCACAAGCTTTACCGCCTTCTTCTGTGAAGTTGCCGTATTTAACGAAAGAAGGGTTATAGTCGATTTCGGAAGCGGTTAAAGCAGTAACGTAGCCAGCAAATCGTTCACGGCTTACAAAAGAAGATTTTTCACCGCCCAAAAAGCCGATTTTGCTGTGCCCATTTTCTATAAGGTTATGCACGATGGAAGAAATAGAATAGGTATTGTCGCTTGATATGCATGAAACCTTTGGATTGTTTACGTAAGAATCCATAAGCATAACGGGGATATCGGTTGTTTCAAGTTGTTTTGTTATGTCGCTTGTTAATTTAGAGCCTAAAACCATAACACCGCAAAAGTTGTTATCACGGCATAATTCTTTAAGGTTTGGCGCGTTATCGTCAGAACAGTGTTCAACGACTACTTCATAGTGATAGTTGTTTGCAGCGTGCTGAAACCCCATTAAAACGGAATACCCAACTTGCAAGTTGTTATGAGAATCCATATTTTCAAAGAGCATACAAATTCTTTTTTGGGGAAGGGAATTTTTAAAGGAAAAGCCAACCGAGTCTGCGTAATCTTGAACTTTCTTTCTTGTTTTTTCGCTTACGTCGGTAGCGTTGTTAAGCGCTTTAGAAACCGTACTTGCAGAAATTCCCAAAGCTAATGCTATTTCTTTAATGGTCATATTTACACCTATTCAAATTTTAATATAAACAGTATATCACTAATTTTTTAAAAACACAAATAAAAGTTTACGAAAATTTACGAAAATAAATAAATTTTCATAAATTTAGTGAATTTGCGCATTTTAAATAGTGTTTCGTTAGTTGAAATGCAAAGTTTTAGTTAAAAATGGCATAAATATTGCAAATTTTTTTTTGATATGGGTTGACATTTTGCCTGTAAAAGTGGTAAAATAAATTCGAAAGATTTTCGAAAATAGTTTAAAGGAGAATGTAAATGAACAAAAAATACGTTGGCGTATTATTACCCGTAACAGCACTTCCTTCAGCGTACGGTGTTGGTACGCTTGGCGAAGAGGCAAAGAAGTTTATTGATTTTTTGCATAAAGCGAAGCAAACCGTATGGCAAGTTTTACCTTTAGTTCCTACCGGGTACGGTGATTCTCCTTATGCGTCGACTTGCGCCACCGCGGGTAGTCCTTATTTAATAGATATTCAAAAACTTATAGACGCAGGGTTATTAACCCAAAGTGAAGCAGAAGAATATTCTTGCGAAAATGGCGATAGAGTTGATTACGAAGCGCTTTTTTATAAGAGAATACCTTTGCTGAAAATTGCTTTTAGCAGATTTAATAAAGAAGAAAGGGAATTCGTTAAGTTCGTTCAAAGCGGTGAGTACGATAAGTTTTCGTTGTTTATGGCGATAAAAGAAAAACACGAATGGCGTCCTTTTAGCGAATGGGAAGAAGATTTGCGTTTTGCAAAAGAAAGTGCGCTTTGCGCTTTTAAGGAAAAATATCAAAATGAAATCTTGTTTTGGCAATTTACTCAGTATATCTTTTTCGCTCAATGGAAAGAAATCAAAAGTTACGCAAACGAGCGTGGAATATTAATAATGGGCGATATGCCTCTTTACGTTTCTGACGATAGCGTAGAAGTATGGGCAAATCCCGAACTGTTTTTACTTGATGAAGATCGTTCTTTAAAAGAAGTTGCAGGCGTTCCACCCGATTATTTTAGTGAAACGGGGCAACTTTGGGGCAATCCGCTATATAACTGGAAGGTAATGAAGAAAGACGGTTACGCATGGTGGACAAAAAGATTAAAGAAGGCTCTTTCAATGTATGATTACGTGCGCATAGACCACTTCCGTGGATTCGATCGCTTTTACGCGATTCCGCAAGGCATGCCTGACGCAAAGATAGGCAAGTGGTACGACGGGCCTAAAGAAGATTTGTTTAAAGACAAATTATCTTGGAATATTATAGCAGAAGATTTAGGTCTTTTAGACGAAGGCGTATATCGCCTTATGAAAAACACCGCTTATCCCGGTATGAAAATTTTAGAATTTGCGTTTGACGGCAACCCCGAACACGAATTTAAACCGTCTAATTTCGGTGAAAATTGTGTGGTATATACAGGCACTCACGATAACGCTACTTTCGTTGAATATTTAGAAGATTTAGATGAAGAAGCGCGTGAAGATTTTTACGAAGATCTCGCCCTAGAGTGCGATAAATGGGGTGTTGAGTTCAAGAAACACGGTATAAAAGAAGCAACCAAAGCAGTTGTTCAACTCGCGTATAACAGCGACGCAAATTTTGTAATTATGCCTTTGCAAGACCTTTTTATGATGGGGAGAGAATGTAGAATAAATCATCCTGGAACTTTGGGCAACTGGAATTGGAGTTGGCGATTAAGTCGGGGATATTTAACAGATAATAAAGCGATAAAAATTGCAAAGATGGTTGTGAAATCTGGTAAAAGATAACCCCTTGTTCTTCTTTGCAACAAAGAGGTGAAATATGACTAAAGAAAGAATAATGCAAAACGCAGACGTATTAATAAAGGCAAGCGCAGGCAAGGCTTTAAATCAAGCCACAGCGCCCGAAGCATATCGAGCAATAAGTCGCGCAGTAATGGCTGAAATTGCAGACGATTGGAACGCTCTCGTAAACGGCACTAAGAAAAGAGTTGGATATTTATCTGCTGAGTTTTTAATCGGTAGATCCATATACGCAAATTTATTTAATTTAGGAATATTAAAAGACGTAAAAGAGCAACTTGCATCCCGCAATATGGATATTGCGATGTTTGAAGAGATAGAAGACGCCGCTTTGGGTAACGGAGGGCTTGGCAGACTTGCCGCTTGTTATTTAGAATCAGGTGCGACGGTCGGTGTTCCTTTAGACGGATACGGTATTCGTTACCGTTACGGTTTATTCCGTCAGCAATTCGTAAACGGGTTTCAAAAAGAAGTGGCGGACGACTGGTTGAAATCGGGAGATCCTTGGAGTTTTCGTCGCGAAGAAGAAAGCGTTATAGTTTCTTTTTCAGATTATAAAGTAAAAGCAGTTCCTTACGATATGCCCGTTATCGGTTACGGCGGAAAAACGATTAATACTTTGCGCTTATGGCAAAGTGAAGAAGTAAACGCTTTTGACTTTGATTTATTTAACGAAATGAAAACGCAGAGCATTGCTTCAAACAAGGTTAAAGCAGAAGAAATATGTTACGTATTATACCCCAACGATTCAACCGAAAAGGGTAGGTTATTGCGTTTGCGCCAAGAATACTTTTTTACTTCCGCATCTATGCAAGACGTTATAAGAAAGCAAAAAGCAAGTGGAAGAAAACTTTCAAAACTATACGAAAATTATTCATTGCAACTTAACGACACACATCCCGTATTAGCGATTCCCGAACTTATACGCCTACTTATGCAAGAAAAAATCTCTTTTGCAAAGGCGTTTGAAATCGCCAAAAAGACCTTTAACTTCACAAACCACACCATTATGGGTGAAGCGCTTGAAAGATGGGACGTAAAGCATATTAAAAAACTTCTTCCTAAAATTTACGGCATACTAAACAAGATGCAAAATAAAATCGAAAAAGAAGAAGAAAGCGACAAGTATTATTTAATTAAAGACGGCTCTGTTCATATGGCAAACGTGGCCATTTATTGCAGTTCAAAGGTAAACGGCGTAGCCGCTCTTCATACCGAAATTTTAAAAGCGAATACTTTTAGAGAGTGGTATAACCGCGATCCTAAGCAGTTTTTAAACGTAACCAACGGCGTTACGCCAAGACGTTGGCTAGCTGTATGTAACGAAGAACTTTCTTCGCTTATCACCGAATATATCGGCGACGGTTGGCAAGATAATCTAGAAAGACTTAAAGAGATAGAAAAGTACGCTTACGACGAACGTTTCGCTACTAAGTTTGCAAACGTAAAACTCACTAAGAAAACCCAACTTTCTGCATATATTGCCAAGAGAGAAGGGGTAGAAATCCCCCCACATTTTATATTCGACGTTCAGGCAAAACGCTTACACGAATATAAACGTCAACTTTTAAACGCTTTTTCAATTTTGTATTACTATTTTGCAATTAAAGATGGCAAGATGCCAGACTTTAAACCCACGGCGTTTATTTTTGGCGCAAAAGCAGCCCCCAGTTATTACAATGCAAAGGCGATAATCAAATTTATAAATTGCATAGCGGATAAAGTTAATAACGATCCTGATATGCAAGATAAAATGAAGGTTGTATTCGTTACCGATTATAACGTTTCATATGCCGAAAAGATCATGTGCGCTGCAGATATTTCTGAACAAATTTCAATGGCGGGAATGGAAGCAAGTGGAACTGGTAACATGAAGTTCATGTTGAACGGCACGGTAACGCTTGGTACTATGGATGGCGCTAACGTAGAAATCTGCGAAGAAGCAGGAATAGAAAACGAATACATTTTCGGTGCAACTGTAGAAGAAGTCGCTCGCGTTAAACAAGACTATAAGCCTTGGGAAATTTATAACGCTAATCCCGAGTTAAAGCGTATTGTGGATACTTTAGACGACGGAACTTTTGACGATAACGGTAGCGGAATGCTATCTGCGTTAAAAGCATCTTTATTTGGCGGGTGGAGTGCTGATCACTATTTAGTTCTTCACGATTTTGCCGATTACGTCAAAGTAAAAACTCAACTTATACGTGATTACGGAAGCAAAGAATTTATCCGAAAGGGCATAGTAAACACGGCAAACGCAGGCAAATTCTCTTCCGATCGTTCAGTTAAGGATTACGCGGAAAAGGTTTGGAAAGTATAATTCGAAAATTTTTCGAAAATTTTTTAATTAAGTATTGACAAATTTGAAAAGTATGTTATACTTATACTGTTAAAGTGGCATGATGGCAAATTTTGCCCACTTTCACTTGTTAAAAATTTACTCAAATAAAGTATACTTTTTTTGGCAAAAAAAAATAAGCCTCAAATAGGGGCTTATGGGCTAAAAAAGGCCTTTATTTCGAAACGGCAAAATAGTGGTTGCGAAACTCAACCACTTAAAAAAAGTATACTTTTATTGACAATAGGTATACTAGTAGTGTTATTAAGCGCTAAAATGAAATTTGAAACCAATTAACCGCTAAAAGCGGAAAAAAATATTAGGTTTGGAGGCAAAAAAATGAAAAAATTACTCTCAATTTTACTTGTAGTAGTTCTTTCTATGGCTGCTTTCGTTGGTTGCAATAACGTAACCGACACTCCCGTAGAAATTACTCTAAGTGAAACCGAAATTACCCTTGCTATCGGCGATCAACACTCATTAACCGCAACGGTTACCGGCAGTGAAGAAAGCGTTACTTGGGCAAGTTCAAACGCTAGCGTTGTTAAAGTTAACAAGTTCGGTCAATTACAGGTATTAGCATTAGGTACAGCAGATATTACCGCTACTATCGGCAAAGATTCTGCTAAATGTACGGTTACAGTTAATCCCGTTTTAACTGCGGACGCAACCGCAATCACCTTAATTGCACCCGTTGAAGGCTTAAATCTTGGCGTAGATTTAATCAGTAAGAAAGTTTCTTACACCGCTAACCCTGAACTTCAAGCAGGCGAAGAATTAACTTACGCTTCTTCAAACGATGCAGTAGCAGTAGTTGAAGAAATCGAAGTAGCAGAAGGCGCAACCGAATTAAGAATCGTTGCTAAATCTGTTGGTAGTGCAACCATTACTGCAACCGCTCCTAACGGCGCAAAAGCAGAAGTAGCAGTAACCGTTGAATCACTTAACGCAGAACCCACCGCATTAACCTTTGAAATTACAACTGCAGTAGCAGTTCCCGAATGGTGTGGCGTATTCCTTGCAGGTACTTTATCAGCATGGGGTCCCGCAGAAGGTTTCGAACTTGAAAGAGTTAATGAAACAACTTTCAAAGGCACTTTCGACTTTGATTTCAGCGAAGTAGGCGATGCAGCTCGTAATGCAGAATACAAATTCATTCTTTCTTCTAAGGCAGATAACGGCGATGGCACTTTCACTTATGGTGCAGATACCGGTTGGGAACAAGTAAACGGTAGCAACGTTGAAAACAGAAAGATGTTCGTTAACTATGACGAAACTATCAGAATCGACGGCGTTATTTTCCAAAGCGTTCCTGCTAACCCCGAAAAACCCATAGTAGAAAATACCATTAACGTTACTTTAAAAACTGGAACTGATCTTGGTAAAGACGCTTTATATTTAGCTGGTCCTTTTGGTCCTGAAGGCGATCCCGCATACTGGAATTGCGCAAATGAAAGCTTTAAGTTTACAAAAGTTAACGATACTACTTACACCTTAACTTTCGTTGTTGCAACTAAGTCAGAAACTCTTGAATGCAAGATTACAGACGGTACTTGGGACTGGACTATCGGTTACGGTAGTGCATGGGAAGTAGGCGGAGCAAACAATGGTAAGATCAATCTTGTTGGCGATATCGTTGATGGTAAGAGAAACGTAGACGTTGAAATTAATCTTGGCGAAGAAGCAATTTTAAATCTTACTGTAGTATTTGCAAACGCAATTGAACACGACTTATATTTAGTAGGTACTATTAACAGTTGGAATCCCTGTGATGAAACCTTAAGATTCACAGCATCTGCTGATAAGAAAACTTTCACTCTTTCAGTTGCATATACTGGTGATTCTTACGAATTAAAGCTTACAAACGGTACTTGGGACTGGAACTACGGTTCTTCAGATGGTATCGAATGGACGCAAGGTGGCGCTAACTACGTTTTAAATACTACCGGCGGCGCAATGAACGTTACTTGGAATATTGCTAACTAATTAGTTTTGTAATAAAAAAAGGTATATTTAAATCGGGGGAGAGAAGACTCTCTCTCCCGATGGTTTATTTTAAATAAAATAACATAATAAAATTACGGTTCAACCGTTATAAACCCCAAAATAATTAAAGGAGAAAGATATGGGTGGAAAAATCAAATTGGCACTACTTTTAGTCGCTGTATTCTCTATCTCCCTTATAGGTGCGTTTGTTGCCAAACCGGTTGCAAGCGCGTCAAACACGGTAACTCTTACCTTCCACTACCACCGCTACGGTGCAGATTATTCAAGTTGGGATATCTGGGTATGGGAAGACGGTAAGGACGGCGCGGGCTTAGCTTTTACTTCTACCGACGATTTCGGTAAGGTTGCAAGCATAGAAGTTCCGGCAAATTCAAAAATAGGTTTTATCGTCCGTAAAGGCAACTGGGCTGAAAAGGACGTTTCTGCAGACAGATTTATTCAAGTAGGCGATACGAATAAAGAAATATGGCTTATTCAAGGGGATGCCGTTATCTATGAAAGATTAGAAGACGCTGACGTTAGCCCTAAATTCCTATCTGCATCATTTAAGAACGCAACTACGGTAACGGCAAAGGTCACCGCTCCCGTTTCCGCAGAAAATAATAGTTTTACCCTTAAAGCAGGGGAAGACGATATTCCCGTAACAAACGCTACCAAAGTAGGTGCAACTACGATTACATTAAATATGGTAGATAGCGTTGATTACACAAGAACGTATACCGTTCATTCCGATTATTACGGTGACTGTTTAGTTTCTATGGAAAATTTATTCTCTACCAAGGATTTTGAAAGCGTTTACGCATACGACGGCGAATTAGGCGCTATATATACCCCCGAAAAAACAACCTTCCGCGTTTGGTCACCCTTTGCAGAAGAGATTACTTTAAAGTTATACGCAACTGGTAGCGATAGTGAACAGGGCGCTGCTTTGTTAAACTCTTACGAAATGCAAAAGGGCGAAAAGGGCGTTTGGGAATACGTTGTAAGCGGAGATATGAAGAACGTCTACTATACCTACGCAGTAAAGAACGGCGGTTTAGTTAGTGAAACCGTTGATATTTACGCAAAAGCAGCAGGTGTTAACGGCGTTCGCGGTATGGTTGTAGATTTAGATTCAACCGATCCCGAAGGTTGGGAAAGCGATACTTTCATCACTCGCGAAAAAATAGATAGCATTATCTACGAAGCGCACGTACGCGATCTTACCATAGATCCTTCAAGCGGTGTAAGTCAAGCAAACAGAGGTAAATTCTTAGGTTTAACCGAAGAAGGTACAAAAAACTCTCACGGTTATTCAACCGCTCTTGATCACTTAAAAGAATTAGGCATAACCGAAATTCACATTTTACCCATGTTTGACTATTCTTCAGTTAACGAAGCGTCAACCGAAGCACAGTTCAACTGGGGTTACGATCCCTTAAACTACAACGTTCCAGAAGGTAGTTATTCAACTAATCCTTACGACGGCAACGTTCGCATTACCGAACTAAAGCAAATGGTAATGGCACTTCATAATGCAGGCATTCGCGTGGTTATGGACGTAGTTTACAATCACACTTCAAAAACGGCAGATAGCAGTTTTAACTTAACCGTTCCAGGTTATTATTACCGCATGGCAAACGGCACGTTCTTAAACGGTAGCGGTTGCGGTAACGAAACGGCAAGCGAACGCGCTATGTATCGCAAGTTTATGATAGATTCAGTTAAATTCTGGGTAGAAGAATACCATATCGACGGTTTTAGATTCGACCTTATGGGGCTTCACGATATAGAAACTATGAATTTATTGTCTGCCGAACTTCACAAAATCAACCCCAGCGTTTTATTATACGGCGAAGGTTGGAATGCAGGTACTTCCGGTTTAGCAGAATCTAAGGCAGCGTTAAAGAAAAACGCTTCTAAGTTAAGTGGTATCGCAGTATTTTCAGACGACGTAAGAGATGCTATTAAAGGTAGTGTATTTACGGCAAGCGATAAGGGCTATATTTCTGGTAAGAGTGGAACGGAACAAGGCATTTTATTCGGCGTATACGGTTCAACCAAAACTTTTGGCGGAAGCGTAGCATGGGCAAACGTTCCCACTAAAACTATAACTTACGCAAGCGCACACGATAACCTAACTCTATTCGATAAAATCGCATCCTCATCTAACGCAAGTTTATCTGATAGAGTAAAGATGAACAGATTATCTGCTGCAATCGTATATACTTCTCAGGGTATTCCCTTTATTCATGCGGGCGAAGAACTTTTAAGAAGTAAGGTTAAAGAAGACGGAACTTATGATGAAAACAGTTATAAATCGTCAGACGCGGTAAACTCTATTAAATGGGATACCAAGAATAACGGCGATTATTTAACCACAATGAACTACTACAAGGGTTTAATTGCATTACGCAAAGCGTTCCCCGAATTCAGATATACTACTAAGGAACAATGCACTTTTAATATTTGGGAAATGCAGGCTTCTAAGGGTATAGTTGCTTACTATATTGAAAGTGACGGCAGAGATATCGTCGTTATCTACAACAACAATACCACCGCTCAAACTGTAGATTTAGGGTTAGATACAACTTATGAAATTTACGTTGAAGGAAACGTTGCAAGCGCAACCCCCATTAACGAATTCGTTGGTAAAGATTACGAAATAGCGCCTATTTCCGCAACCGTAATGGTAAGAAATACCGCTCCTACGCCAAGCGATTCAAGCACTCAAAAGAAGGGTTGTTTAAGTAGTGTAACCGCGCCTATTGCAAGTAGCGTATTGCTTGCTGGTGCAGTAGTAGCAATTAAAAGAAAGAAAAAATAAAAAATAACAATATAAGGAGAAAAATGTTATGAAAAAAATGTTAGGCAAAGTATTAGCCGCTGCATTAAGCGCGGTTACAGTATTTTCATTCGTTGCATGTACTGGAAATAATCCTACAACTAGCAACGGTGGAAACAAAGGCGACGTTATCGAACTATTAGTTTGGGGCGCTCAAGACGATCAATTTATGCTTGGTGAAATGGCTGAAGCATACGAACTTGCAAACCCTGATAAGAGCTATAAGTTTGAATTCGGTGTTGTTGGTGAACCCGACGTTATAAGCAAATTATCTACCGATATCTCTACCGCTGCAGACGTATTCTCTTTCCCCAGCGACCAATTACGTGATATGGTTAACCAAGGTATGCTTTATGAAGTTGGCGGTATCTTTGCAGATCCTTTAAAGCAAAACAATACTCCTGCATCAGTTAACGCCGTAACCTTAAACGATAAACTTTACGGCTTCCCCTCAACTGCAGATAACACTTACTTTTTATTCTACGACGATAGAGTATTAAACGAACAAGACGTTGCATCTATCGAAGGTATTTTAGCAAAAGTAAGCGCACAGCAAAGATTCTTTATGGATATCTCTAACGGTTGGTATATCGCTTCATTCTTCCTTACCGCTGGCGGTACTATGGAAGTTTCTGAAGACGGCAAGCAAGTTCTTAACGGTTGGGATACAGACGAAGCAGTTGCAGCAGCAGGTGTAGCAAACACTATCGCTAACCACGCAGGTTTCGTTACTGGCGACGACGAAGTATTAAAAACTGGTTTCTCTGATGGTTCTATCGTTTGTGGCGTTACTGGTATTTGGAATAAAGAATCTATTTCTAAATCACTTGGCGAACACTTAAAATTTGCTAAACTTCCCACTATCACTATCGCTAACGAAGCAAAACAACTTATTTCTTTCGGCGGTTTCAAAGCAGTAGGTGTTAACAAAACCACTAAGAATCCTGGCGAAGCAATGAAGTTTGCTCAATTCATCACCAACTACGAAAACCAAATGAAACGTTATAACGAACGTGGATTTGCACCTACAAATATTCAAGCAGCACAAGACGAAAAAATCTTAGCAGACCTTGCTATTGCAGCTTTATCACTTCAGATGCAATATTCATATCCCCAAACTAACGTAATTTCTACTTTCTGGACTCCCGCTGAAGCGCTCGGCACCGAAATGGAAAAGAAAGCTATACCTGACGTAGCAACTTTAAAAGAACAAGTAGAATTAATGATAGCAACCATTACCGGTTAATTTTTACGTACCGCATTAGGGGGACTAACAAAGTCCCCCTTTAAGCATTTATTATGGTAACTTGTTGCAAGTTACCGCCGATTAAACAAGGGAGGTTTTTTTTGATGGCTACGGCTTACGCAAAAAAAAGTAATATGTTTAAAGACTTCGGCAAAGGCATTACGCAAGGCGGTCCGTTGGTAATACTATCCGCATTGTTTATGGGGCTTGGTCTTATATTAAAAGGGCAGGTTGTTAAAGGGATAATATATTTTCTCGTCGAAGTATTATTTATAGTTTTTATGGTGGCTTTTGCCGCTTATTATTTAAATCTATTGCCGACGCTCGGCACTACCAGTGAAGTATTAGTGGGAACGGATGAATACGGACTTCCTATTTACGAATACGTTCACAATTCATTTCAAATTTTATTATTTAACGTTTTAATTTTTGCCGTAATTGCATTCTTTATCTTTATATGGATTCGTTCCGTAGTAGATTGTTATAAGGCAAAACTCCGCGCAGACGCAGGTATTCCCGCGCCTACGTTTAGAAGTGAACTTAAAACTTATTTAGATTCGAATTTCCACGTAACGGTATTATCGCTACCTACTTTGGGGGTGTTTGCATTTACTATTTTCCCCTTGATTACGATGATACTTCTTGCGTTTACTAACTTCGCAAAACCAAATTTACCACCCGCGCATCTTTTCACGTGGGACGGATTTAAAGTGTTTGGCGAAATATTTAATTTTTCAAGCAAAGGCGCTTCTATTTCTTATACCTTTGGAAGACTTTTACTTTGGACTATTATTTGGGCTATCTGCGCAACGTTCTTAAACTACATTTTTGGTATGATTTTAGCTCTTTTAATAAATAAAAAGGGCATTAAGTTTAAAAAGATGTGGCGTACGATCTTCGTTATAACGATAGCCGTTCCGCAGTTCGTTACCTTGCTTCTTATGAGTAAGATTTTAGCAGACGAAGGTATAGTTAACCAAATATTGATATCTTGGGGATTTAAGCCTATTAAATTCTTTACGGGTAGTGGTATTACCGCAAAGATTACCGTTATAGTTATAAACCTATGGGTAGGTATTCCTTATACCATGCTTATGACTACCGGTATACTAATGAATATTCCCAACTCGTTATACGAAAGTGCAAAAATAGACGGGGCTTCCCCCTTCGTTATGTTCGTTAAAATTACGTTACCTTATATGTTATTCGTTACCACTCCTTATCTCATTACACAATTTATCGGTAACTTAAATAACTTTAACGTAATTTATCTGCTGTCTGGTGGCGGACCTATATCGTCTAATCTGTATTACGCGGGCGAAACAGACCTTCTTATCACTTGGCTATACAAACTGTCGCTCAACCAGCAGATGTACAATCTCGCTTCGGCAATAGGTATTATGATATTCGTAGTTTCGGCTACGCTATCTCTTCTTACCTATAACCTTTCCGCGTCGGTTAAAAGAGAGGAGGAATTTCAATGAGTACCAAAACGAAAAGTTTAAGAAAAAGCGAAATTGCTTCAAACGTAATAGTCTACGTTATTTTAACGGTGCTAGCGATTATATGGTTATTGCCTATCGCTTGGTTAATCCTTTCTTCTTTCAGATTAGAAGGTGGCGCATTCGTAAAATACGTTTGGCCTAAAGAACTGGGTTTTGATAACTACGTAAAACTGTTTACCAGTAAAGAAAGAAACTTCGTTTTATGGTGTACTAACACTTTAACGGTTGCAATCTTTTCTTGTTTACTTTCTACGCTCTTTACCCTTTGTTCTTCATTTGCATTATCTCGTATGCGTTTTAAAATGCGTAAGCCCATTATGAACGTTGCCCTTATTTTGGGTATGTTCCCCGGCTTTATGAGTATGATTGCTATATACCATATTTTAAAACTTTTAGATTTAAATCAAAGTTTACTTTCACTCATTTTAGTTTATTCTGGTGGGGCAGGGCTTAACTACCATATTTGTAAAGGCTTCTTAGATACTATTCCCAAGGAATTAGATGAAGCGGCTATGATAGACGGCGCAACTAGATTAAGGGTATTTTGGCAAATAACCATACCCCTTGCAAGACCAATGATTATCTACACCGTTTTAACTTCATTCCTCTCTCCCTGGACGGACTTCATTTTTGCTTCATTCATAATGCAAGGAAAAAGCGATTTATTTACCGTTTCGGTAGGTCTTTGGTCAATGTTAGAGCGTGAATCTATAACCGAATGGTACTTGCCTTTCTGCGCAGGTGCGGTTGTTATTTCCATTCCCATTACCTTGCTATTTATGTTTATGCAAAAGTATTACACCGAAGGTGTAACTGCAGGTGCGGTTAAAGGTTAAGGTGGTAGATATGAAAAAGTTATTATCATTATTACTTTGCTTAACGGTTATATTCGCTTTGTTCGGTTGCAATGAAAAAAACGAACAATCTTCTTCAGACGGCGATCCTTACAACTATAAAGAAGTAACTCACGTAGACGATAATAATCGCGTGTTTTACGAAATATTCGTTCGTTCTTTTAGCGATAGCAACGGCGATGGAATAGGGGATTTGCGTGGCGTTATTAATAAACTTGATTACCTTAACGACGGCAACGACGATACTCACGACGACTTAGGTATTACCGGTATTTGGCTTATGCCTATTAATCCTTCTCCTACCTATCATAAATATGACGTTACCGACTATTACGCTATAGATCCAGAATACGGTACGATGGCGGATTTTGAAGAACTTGCGCGCGAGTGCAAAAGACGTGGCATTAAACTTATAATAGACCTTGTTTTAAATCATACTTCCTCACAGCATCCTTGGTTCATAGAATCAAAAGGGGCTAATATGTACGGCACTTCTTCAAAATATAAAGACTGGTATGTTTATTCAAACCAAAAATTAACGGGTTTCTATCAACTAACTGCAAATCTATATTATGAAGGCGCTTTTTGGAGCGAAATGCCCGACCTTAATATGGATAGCGAAAGTTTAAGAGAAGAAGTTAAGAACATTGCCGATTTTTGGATAGAAAAGGGCGCAGAAGGTTTTAGATTAGACGCCGCTAAACACGTTTACGGAACTGTTGATAAAAATGTTGAGTTCTGGAAATGGTTTACAGATTATTTAAAGGAAACGCACGGCGATATTTACACCGTTGCGGAAATTTGGTCAAGCGGTGGCGAAATAAAAATGTATTACGACGCCGGATTTACAAGCGTATTTAACTACGTTGCAGGTAATACAACCGGTAAAATCGTAGCGCTTTTAAATAGCGGAGCAGGACTTTCTTCTCCCGAAAAATTCGCATTATGGATGAAAGAATGGAACGACGAAATCAAGGCTAAAAACCCAAATGCAGTTGATTCTCCCTTTATCACTAATCACGATAACGATAGGGCATTCGGCGCTTTACGCCGTGATATCAACAATTCTAAAATGGCTGCCTTAGTTTACCTTACTATGCCGGGATCTCCCTTTATTTACTACGGCGAAGAAATAGGTATGCTCGGTAGCGGTATAGATGAAAACAAGCGTTTAGGTATGCTTTGGAATACTTCAGGTAACTGTGAAAATCCTAAAAATGCGAACTGGTTCGATCAAGTTTGCGATCCCGTAAGTTTCCAAGTTGGCGATTACGAATCTTTACTTCACACCTACCGTATGGCAATTCGCTTAAGGGCTGAAAACCCCGAACTTGCAAGGGGCGAAATAGAAGTTATAGATACCGGTTATTCAGACGTATGCGCTTGGAAATGCACTTATAACGGCAGTAGTGTTGTAATAGTTCACAATCTTTCTTTCTTGCAAGAAGATGCAACTTTTACCTTAAACGGCGCAAGTTTAAATAACTACGTTGCAGTTCTTGGCGGTAAACCGTCGATTAACGGCAATCAAGTAACCGTTCCAGGATATTGCACGGCTGTGTTTAAAGTTCAATAATCAACGTAATCCCTTGCAATTTGTAATCTTTGCAAGGGATTTTTTTATCGCTTAAAATCTAATAAATAATCATTTAAAAAAAGTGTTTTTTATTTGTAAAAAAAGTTAAAAAAATGCAAAAAAACGGTTGACTTTGCTTCTCTTATATGATAATATATTAAGGCTGGTAAGCAGAAGTTAACCCTTCTCGCCGTTTGGCAATGGTCGAAACGGCTCATAATTTTTCTTATTTACTGTTGGTAGGTAAGGCTTATTGTGTGTGTTTTCGGGTTACTATGCTTAGTAGCCCGATATTTTTTTGATAAATATTTTTTAATATAATAAGGGAAGGTAAATTATTATTAAAAATCAACATCAGATTAATGAAGAAATCAGAGACCGCGAAGTCAGACTCATAGGTGAAGACGGCGAAATGCTCGGCATAATGAGCGCGCGTCAAGCTTTAGAACTTGCAGATCAAGCAGAACTTGATCTTGTTAAAATTTCACCTAACGCCGTACCCCCAGTATGCAAAATTATGGATTACGGCAAATTTAAGTTCGAACTTTTAAAACGTCAAAAAGAAGCAAAGAAAAACCAAAAAACAGTTGAAGTAAAAGAAATTTGGCTTTCTATGACTATCGACGTAGGCGATCTTAACGTAAAGGCAAAACAAACCCTTAAATTCTTAGCAGAAGGAAACAAGGTTAAAGTTTCAATCAGAATGCGTGGCCGTCAAAACGCCCATGCGGACTTAGGTGTTGCAGTAATGCAAAAGTTTGCAGAAATGCTTGGTAACGCCGCAGTAATCGAAAAGAAACCCCTTACCGAAAACCGCAATATCATAATGATAGTTGCCCCTGCTCCTACAAAGGGTTAATAAAATAAGAAATAAAAACGGAGGAATAAATATTATGCCTAAAATGAAAACTCACAGCGGCGCTAAGAAACGTTTTTCTGTAACCGCTAGCGGAAAAGTAAAAAGAGGACATCAGAACAAATCTCACATCCTCAGCAAGAAAGACACTAAGAGAAAAAGAAGATTAAGAACCACCACTTACGTATCTCGTACGCAAGAAAAGATGGTTAAAACTCTTATTCAGGCTTAATTTAAAGGGAGGACGAAAATATGCGTATTAAAAGAGGCGTTAACGCTGTTAAGAAACGTAGAAAAATATTAAAACTCGCTAAGGGTTACTTTGGCTCTAAGAGCAAATTATATAGAATCGCTCGTCAAGCGGTTATGAAATCACTTGCTTACGCTTACGTTGGAAGAAAAGCAAAGAAGAGAGATTTCAGAAAACTTTGGATTGCAAGAATTAACGCTGCATGCCGTATCAACGGTTTATCTTACAGCAAGTTCATTCACGGTCTTAATCTTGCAGGTATCACTTTAAACAGAAAAGTTCTTGCAGATATGGCTGTTAACGACGCACAAGGCTTTGCTGCTCTTTGCGAAACCGTTAAATCAAAACTTAACTAATTAAAGTGGGGCTGTCTGCTATTTTGTCGACGGCCCGTTTTTACATTTTCTATGATAACGTCTAAACAAAACCAAACGGTAAAGCGCGTCGCTTTATTAAAGACGAAAAAGGGTAGGGAAGAACAAGGATTGTTCGTTGTTGAAGGATATAAAATGATTTCCGATGCAATCTCTTGCGGAATGGAAATCGAAGAAATATTTGTAACCATCGCAAACGAAAACCTCTTTAAAAATGCTCCTGTTACCCCTATATTAGTTAGCGATTCCGTCTTTAAATGTATTAGTGACGAAGTTACTCCACAAGGCTCTTTGGCTGTTTTAAAAATTCCAAAAAGTGGGGCTATAAGTCGATTATCCCGTTGCTTATTGCTTGATAGGGTTCAAGATCCGGGCAACGTTGGCACGATTATGCGCCTTGCAACCGCCTGCGGTGTAAAAGACGTTTTACTTATAGATAGCGCAGATCCTTATTCGCCAAAGGCTGTACGTTCTTCAATGAGCGGTATTTACCACGTTAACGTTTATCGAGTAACGGAAGAAGAAAGCATAAGTCTTTTAAAAGAACAATCGGTAAACCTTATTTGTGCCGATATGGATGGGGAGAATATTTTTGATTTTGCTCCGCCAAGTCGTTTTTGTTTATGCGTTGGCAATGAAGGAAACGGCATTAGCGATAATTTAATAAACAGCGCGAATAGCGTTATTTCAATTCCCATGCAAAAGGGAATAGAAAGTTTAAACGTTTCGGTAGCGACGGGCGTTACCTTATACACACTTTTAAATAATAGGAGATAATTATGTCAGGACATAGTAAATGGGCTAACATTAAGAATAAAAAAGCAAAAACGGACGCGGCTAAGGGTAAAATCTTTACCAAAATCGGTAGAGAAATTGCGGTAGCTGCAAAAGCGGGTGCAGATCCTAACCTAAACTCTAAACTTGCAGACGTTATTGCTAAAGCAAAAGCGGCAAACATGCCTAACGATAATATTAAAAGAAGTATTTTAAAGGCAACCGGTGAACTTGGTAACGTTAACTACGAAAATCTCGTATACGAAGGTTACGGTATAGGCGGTAGCGCAGTTATAGTTAGTTCTTTAACTGAAAATAAAAATAGAACGGTTGGCGAAGTAAGACACATTTTTGATAAATACGGTGGATCACTCGGAACGTCAGGTTCAGTATCTTTCATGTTCGAAAACCGCGGTGTTTTAGTTGTTGAAAGAACGGTTGAATTAGATGAAGATACCGTTATGGAACTCGCATTAGATAGCGGTGCAGACGACGTTATCACAGAAGAAGACGTTTACGAAATTAGAACTGCTCCTTCTGCATTTTCTGGCGTAAGAAAGTATTTTGAAGAAAGAGGTTATACCTTTATTGAAGCATCTATTCAAATGGTACCCAACGACAAAATTACTTTAACTGAAGATCAACTTGTTACCTTTAACAAGATGTTAGACGCTTTTGAAGATAACGACGACGTTCAAGATATTTACCACAACGTAGATCTTCCCGATGAAGAAGACGAAGATTAATAAATGATTTAAGGGCGAAGTTTTTCTTCGCTCTTTTTTATTTATATACTGTTAATCGACTTATAGCGTGACTTTTTAATTGTTTTTGGCTTTTTGTAATTGTTTTTTATAATAATAAAGGGATTAAAGGTTTTATAAAAGGTCAAAAAAAGTTGACATAAAAAGATATATATTGTAAAATAATTGTATAACTAAAAAGTAAAAGGGGAAACTTATGCGTATAAAAAACGCTTTTAAAATACTAATCAGTAACTCCATACTAATTTATAAATCAATGATTTACAAACTGGTAACCGCTTCGATTATCGGTTTAATAGCGTATTTTATAATACAAAGGGACGTAGAGCATATTCTATATTCTAGTGAAGTTAACGCTTTTTGGAATGCGATAATAGATACTCTTACGGGTTTTGTTAAGGGCAATGGTTTAAACACCGATATCGTACCGCAAACTTTCGATGCAGTTTTATCGATGCTTAAGGCGAATGCTTCAACAATTATCGTTTCATTTTTTAAAGTTGGTTTATGCGTATACGTTCTAAACGTAGTAGAAAGAATGGGCAACTATGCAATCGGCGTTTTAACCGATAAATATATGAGCGCCCTTTCTAAATACAGTTTAGTATCAACTTTGTTTGCTAATATCGGCAGAGCGTTTATTTACTCTATAATAATAGTTCCGCTCGCTATGATGTTTGACGGTTTGGTTGTTGTTTTAGGTATACTTATCGCAGTATACGGAATAAGAGTATTTTCTATTTTTGCAGTTATTATAGCGCTTATGTTCGTCGTAATAGCGTTAAGTTGCAAATATACCTTGCTTTTAAGATTTATGCCACAGCTTATAACCGATAAAGCGCCGATAGGCAAGGCTTTTCGCAATTGTTTTGCAAAAAGAGAAAAATTTTTCGCAATGGTTGGAAATTACGCTTTCGTAGTTATGATTTCTTTCTATTTAAACGTATCCGTTGCAGTATTCACTTTGGGCGCAGGCTTAATTATTTCAATACCTTTAACATCTCTTTTCCTTCAACTGGTTGCATTTGTAGATCACTATCAATTATCAGGTAAAAGATATTACGTTTCAGGGGAAGAAGTCGTTACTCCTCGTCAAGTTAAAAAGCACAACGAATTACTTAAATATATGTAAAAAATAAAGTAGTTTAGGGTAATCCTACATTTACTACGTAACAAAAATATAGCGCACTAGATTTTGCATAATGCATCAGTATAGTGCGCTTTTTTTATTTTTTAAGGTATAGTTTTATTTGTTTTTCATCAAGCAAATATAGTTATGGCGTAGCGATAAATTGCTATCACTACGCCACTAAAGTAGTTATTATTTTCTATTTTTTGCCCATTCTTTCATTCTAAGTTCTCTTGAAAGTATTTTCTTTCTTAAGCGAATGCTTTTTGGGGTAAGTTCAACAAGTTCGTCGTCTGCAATAAATTCCATACATTGTTCCAAACTCAAAACGGTGGGGGTAATAAGTTTTAAAGCTTCTTCGCTACCGCTTGCACGGTTGTTTGTAAGTTGTTTTTTCTTGCAAACGTTAACCGCAAGTTCATCTTCTCTAGAGTTTTCGCCAACGATCATACCTTCGTAAACTTCAACGCCAGCACCTATAAACAAGGTCGCCCTTTCCTGTGCGTTAAACAAGCCGTACTGAGTTGTTGTTCCGCTATCAAAACAAACTAAGCTACCGCGGTTTCTTTCGCGAATATCACCCTTGTAAGGCTCGTAGCAATCAAATACGTGGTACATAACGCCAAAACCTTTCGTGTCGGTCAGCATTTCACCGCGATAACCGAACAAGCAACGCGAAGCAATTCTAAATTCAAGTCTAGTTTCGCCGTTGCCGTTAGGGCTCATAGTAACTAAATCGCCTTTTCTTTGACCTATTTTATTCATAACAGCGCCAACGTATTCGTCGGGCACTTCAATTACTAGGTTTTCAACGGGTTCGTATGTTTTGCCGTTGATTTCCTTAAAAATAACTTTCGGGCGTGAAATTTGGAATTCGTAACCCTCACGGCGCATTTCTTCAACTAAAATAGAAAGATGAAGTTCTCCGCGTCCGTAAACTTTAAAGGTATCTGCGCTGTCTGTTTCTTCAATGCGCATACTAACGTTTGTTTCAATTTCCTTGAACAATCTTGCGCGAAGATGACGAGAAGTTACGTATTTACCTTCTTTGCCGGCAAAGGGGCTGTTGTTTACCATAAACAGCATAGAAATAGTAGGTTCGTCTATTGCAACGAAGGGAAGTGCTTCCGGTTTATCTAAGGTGCAAATAGTTTCGCCGATATTGATTTTATCAATACCGTTAATAGCAACTATATCGCCAACCGTACCTTCTTCAACTTCAACTCTTTTTAAACCTTCAAACTGGTATAAGCGCGCAACTCTACCTTGCGAAACAGTTCCGTCCGTATGGCAAATGCTAACTGGTTGTCCGCTTGTTATTTTTCCGCGTACTATTTTTCCTATTCCTATTCTTCCGACGTATTCGTCATAGTCTACGTTGCAAATAATAGTTTGTAAAGGCATATCGAAATCCCCTTCGGGTGCGGGAACTTCACTAATGATAGTATCAAGTAGAGGTGCCATATTGACTTCTGCATCAGTTAGTTCTTTCTTAGCCCAACCAAATTTCGCGCTTGCGTAAATGGTTTTAAAATCTAACTGATCGTCGTTTGCGCCAAGATCGATAAAGAGTTCAATAACTCCGTCTATAGTTTTTTCTAAATCTCCGCCTTTGTCTATTTTATTTATAACAACAAGGGGTTTTTTATTAAGGTTAAGCGCTTTTTTAAGAACGTATCTCGTTTGAGGCATAACGCCTTCAACCGCGTCAACTAATAAAACTACGCCGTCTACCATAGATAAAATACGTTCTACTTCGCCACCGAAATCAGCGTGGCCTGGTGTGTCTATGATATTGACTTTAGTGCCCTTATAATTAACTGCTGTGTTCTTTGCAAGAATTGTTATACCCCTTTCTCGTTCTAAGTCGTTACTGTCCATAACTCTGTCTTGAACGACTTCGTTAGAACGAAAGATGCCGTTTTGTTTAAGCAAAGCGTCAACCAAAGTAGTTTTACCGTGGTCAACGTGGGCGATTATAGCAATATTTCTTATGTTTTCTCTCTTCATAAAAATCTCCTAACAACCAAAAATTATAAACCCTATAAGGCGTATTTGTCAAATAATTTTAGGGCGGATAGTGTAAAGGCTAAAAAATTTTTATTTTTTTAAAAATAAAAAATAGGCTTGCTTTTATTGAAAAAGAACAAGCAATTGTGATATAATAACAATAAGAATCGCCGAAATTGCAAAAAATAAGGAGCCGTTGATGAAAAAGGTAAAAATTTTTATAGGTTCATCCATAGAAGAACTTAAAGAAGATAGGGTTGCCATAGGCAACTTTTTTCGTCAACTTAACGATTTGTATCTAGATAACGGTTTGTATTTTCAACTCGTTATGTGTGAAGATTACGACGATGCTATTGAACTTGAAGGTAAACAAAGCAAGTACGATAAGGAAATTGAAGATAGCGAACTTGCAGTTTTCATCTTTTATAAAAAAGTGGGTACTTACACGGAACACGAATTTCAGATTGCTTATTCGCAGTTTAGAAGGGAACTTCGCCCTAAAATTTTAACAGTCTTTAAGTGTGCGGATAGTTCAAATGAAATCATTTCAGACGTTAAATTTTTTGCCGATAAATTAGATAAAGAGTTGCAACATTATTATAAAACTTACTCTAATACCGATTCTTTAAAACTCTGGCTTATCATGCAAATAAAAAGCATGGGGTTAGATAAAAGTTTAGTAGAGTATAAAAGCGGTAAAATCACTATTAACGGCGAAGCGGTGGCAACTTACCAAAACGCACCTGCTTTTTATAATCACGAAGTGCTTGCTCAAAAGAAGAAGTTGCTTGAAGATATTAACGCTGAATTTTTGCGCTTAAGGGTAGAGTATTTAGAAAACCCAGAAGATATAGATCTATATATTAAATACGGTAACACAGCCAAGCAAAAAAGTGACGTTGAAAAAGAGATAGAAGATATAGAACAAGAGATAGTAAATCAACTTGAAAATATATATGCCGTAGTTCAAAAAGGAAAGTTATCTGAAAGGCAAAAGTTGGGCTATAGGTTGATAGAAGCGGGTAAATACGCTTTAGCCTTAGCCGTTTTAGACCGTGACGAAATATTTTCAGATATAGAAAAAAACGAAAAGATAGCACAAGTTGGAAAGGATATTTTATCGGGCGCAAAAATCGCGTTGCAAACCAACGTAAACGAAATTCTGCAAAGAATAGAAGCGTTAAAGATTAATGGTGTAAACAGCCAAAGCGCAAATGAAATTCAATCGCTTTACGAAAAGGCATGTTCTATTACCCAAAAATACGATTTAGAAAATAAGGTCATTTTTGAATGTGTTACTTTTTTATTTAGGCAAAAGAACTATAAACTTGCCCTTGAAATTTTAATGCAGTCTAAAGAGCGCATAGAAAGGTCTTCTGTATGGGCAGATAAGGCTGATTTATGGCTAAATATGGGTAACGCTTACTATAGTTTATCAGATAAAAAGCAGTTTTTTGAATATTTTGAAAAAGGTTTAAAGATTGCCGAAACGCTTTTAAACTTCGAAGAAAATGAAGAAAATCTTTCAAGATTAGCCAAAAAGTATTACGATTTATCCGTAGTTTACGGCGCAGACTGGGTTATGGATAAATGCACAGAATACGCCGTTAAAGCACTTGAGTATTTTAAAAAATTAACGGCTATAAATTATGAAAAATACTATGGCAAATTAGCCCTTTCCTTCGTTCAGTACGCATGGGGGATAAAAGATAAAAGCATTGCGTTAGATTATTATAAAAAGGCATATGAATTGCTTGAAAAAATTCCCGAAAGCGCAGGTGCGGATGAAAACGTTAAACGCAATTATATATCGGTTGTAAAAAACTATATTGTGCGTTTAACCGACCTATATAAGGACTTTTCGCCTAATTCAGTTTATAGAAAAATCTTTTTAAACGCGTTTGATATGGTTAAAGAAATGGCTACGTTAAACCCCGTTTCGTACGATATGACTTTGGCAGGTTATTACCAAACTTACGCTAAACTCATAAGCGATTACAGCGTTACGGAAAACCCCGAAGAATACTATTTGCAGGCATACCGTATATACAAGAGATTAAAGTTGACTTCCAACCAACGCTCGATTCTATTTCTTACCACGTTGGCGACAGAAAGGCTTGCAAAACACTATTATACCTTGAACGATAAGCGGGCGGAAGAGTATTTTAAAGAAACGATAGACGGTTACGTGGAAATGGCGAAGATGGAAGAAGTATACGCTATTAGAAACCGCGCGGATTACTATTATGATGCCGGTATGATATGTAAAAGATATTTAAAGGATTTAAAATCCTGCGTAAAATATTTAAAGCGTTCCGCCGCTTTATATGAAAGCATGCCCAGCAGAACGGAAGAGGACAGCAAGTGGCTTAACTACATTTACGCCGACTTTAAATCGAGTGAATTACAAAAGTATTTAAAGGAGAACGATAGTGAGGAAGAATAAAAGAAAAAAGGGTTTATTAGGGCAATTTGTTGGGTATTATAAACCGTATGTTGGCGCATTTGCGTTTGATATGTTTTGCGCCTTGCTTATGGCAGTATGTAATTTAGTTTACCCCTATATTGCGGGCGATATAATAGACGTTCACGCCCCGGCGGGTGACTGGAATTCAGTTCTTGTTTTTGGCGGAATAATGCTTGGAATATTCGTTTTAAAAGCATTTTTGAACTTTAGCGTTAGTTACTGGGGGCATTTAGTCGGCATGAGAATGCAAGGGGATATGAGATCGCAGTTGTTTGCGCATCTAGAAAAACTTCCCTTTTCGTATTACGATGAAACAAAAATCGGCTCAGTAATGAGTAGGCTTGTAAACGACCTTTTTGAAATTGCAGAACTTGCGCATCACGGTCCAGAAAATCTATTTATTTCTCTAATAACTATTATAGGCGCGCTTATAATGATACTAGGCATTAACCCTTGGTTATCGTTAATAGTATTTATTTTTATGCCAGTAATGTTTTTTATCGTAATAGGTATGCGCAAAAAAATGCTATACGTATTCAGTCAATCGCGCGAAAAAACTTCGCAAATCAACGCTGAAGTAGAAAGTTCGTTGTCTGGTATAAGGGTTTCGAAGTCTTATACGGCAGAATTGCACGAAATTGAAAAGTTCAATAGAACAAATGAAGAATTTAAGCAGGCAAGAAAAAACAACTACTTGGTAATGAGTAAGTTCCACACTTCAATGAATTTGTGTACAGACTTGCTTTATTTAATAACTTTAGTTGCGGGCGGTTTGTTTTTCGCCTTTGGTAAAATTACTTCGGGTGAAATGACGGAATACATTCTTTACATTTCAATGCTTATAAATCCCATTCGAACTTTCGTTACGTTGTTTGAGCAGGTAGAAGAAGGATTAACTGGTTTTAAACGCTTCCGCGAAATAATGGAAGTTAGCCCAGAAGACTTTTCTGAAGGTAAAGTTAAGGTTGGTTCTTTGCAAGGAAATATCTCTTTCGATCACGTTAGTTTTGCTTACGATAAAGGGGACGATTTAGATGAAAAGTGCCCCGATAGGTTGATTATTGATGATATTTGCTTAAATATTAAAAAAGGGAGCACAATCGCGTTAGTCGGTCCGTCTGGCGGTGGTAAAACGACTTTATGTAATTTAATTCCGCGCTTTTATGAAATAGACGCGGGCAAAATTACCATAGACGGAATAGACGTTAAAGATATGTCTTTAACAGATTTAAGAAAAAATATAGGTATCGTTCAACAAGACGTTTTCCTTTACGGCGGTACTATTAAGGAAAATATTGCATACGGTAATTTAAACGCGACCGACGAAGAAATTATAACCGCTTCAAAACTTGCTAATATTCACGAATACGTAATGACCTTGCCAGACGGTTACGATACTTACGTAGGTGAAAGGGGTGTTAAACTTTCGGGCGGACAAAAACAGCGCGTTTCTATAGCAAGGGCATTTTTGAAAAACCCACCTATTCTTATTTTAGATGAAGCGACTAGCGCTTTAGATAACGCTACCGAAATGTTAATTCAAGAAAGTTTAGAAAAATTGTCTGAAGGAAGAACGACTATAGTTGTTGCTCACAGACTATCCACGATTAAAAACGCAGATGAAATAATCGTGATTAACCAAGATGGCGTTGCAGAACGCGGTACGCATGAACAACTTCTGAACTTAGGTGGTATTTACGCTGAATTATATAAATATCAATTTAAGAGTTTAACAGAGTAAAAATAGCGCTATAGGTCGATTATCGGCATATAATTAAAGAAAATAAGGCAAGTTGCGGTTACGTGATTTGCCTTTTATATTTCTTTTTAATTTAAACTCTTGAAAATATGTAAAATTTATGCTATAATTAATAAGATATTAACTTAAGAAAAGGAGAATGGGATGTCGTCTTACAGCGAACTAATAAAAAATTTCGAAAAGATACGCGCTTATATGCGTGATTTTTACGTGTATGGGTTTAAAAGTCGCGCCGAATATAACGGTAAGAGTTCGCGTTCTTATGACGACGAGCGTCGCCGTATAGAAAGTTGGCTTGGCGATTATATGGGTTTTGTTAGAACGCCCGAAGGTAAAAACATATTTATTTCAATAGATAGCCGATCTTCTGAACACAATCCTTTATATCGGGCATTTAAATCAAAATCTTTTACGGACGGCGATATAACGTTACATTTTATATTATTTGATATTTTATATTCTCCAAGCGTTACGCTAACCATATCTCAAATTATAGAAAAGATAGATGCAGAATATCTTTCAAAATTTAAAAATCCTTTTACTTTTGACGAATCTACTTTAAGAAAAAAACTAAAAGAATATCAAAGCGAAGGGATAATTGAATGTAAAAAAATAGCAAATAAGGCCTACTACAAAAGGGCGGAAGAGTGCAATTTGCTTTACGACTGTGAGCTTTTAAACTTCTTTTCAGAAGTGGCACCATGCGGTGTGATAGGTTCGTATATATTAGATAAGGATAACGCGCAGATTTCATCTTTTGCATTTAAGCATCACTACGTTACCGGAACTTTAGATAGTAGCGTGCTTGCAAGTTTGTTTTATGCTATGCAAGAAAAAAGATACATAACGGTTATAAACCACTCGCGCAAGAAAAAGGATGGAAGAAAGGTGGAAATTCTTCCTTTAAAGGTGTTTATAAGCGTACAAAACGGAAGGCAATATTTACTTGCTTATACGCCAAGCGAGAAGAATATAAAATCATATAGAATAGATTACTTATCTATACAAAAAATGGGCGAACAAGAGCCTAATTATTCTGATTATCGCCAAAAACTTGCTTATATTCAAAAAAAGATGTGGGGTGTTAATAGCAAGATAACAAGTTATGGTAAAGAACACGTAGAGCACGTTCAGTTTGACGTGCGCGTAAACGATAAAGAAGAATATATAGTTAAGCGTTTAATGCGCGAAAAACGTTTTGGCGTCGTTACACAAATAGACGAAAACACCTATCGTTTTAGCGCGGAACTTTACGATAGCGGTGAAATAATACCTTGGGTAAGGTCCTTTACCGGAAAGATCGTTCGCCTTGATTTTTCAAATAGGACGGTTGAAAATCAACTTAAAAAGGATCTGAAAAAGACTTATGAAATATATCGCTTAAAGGGGGATGAAGTATGATTTTTAGTGAACTTTATTCCGCTTATTATAACGCGGTTGCAGAGATTTTGGCAAAAATAGTCGCAGGGGAAAGGGATGAAAAAGTCCTTCAAAATATTGTAAGCGAAAAGGCCTTTTTAGAAAGCGGATTATCAATAATGCCTGCCCTAAAAAGTGAAAAATGGCAACTTGTAAAAGGTGATTTATCAACTCCGTTAAAACATGCGCCCACAATGCCACTTACAACTTTGCAAAAAAGATGGCTTAAGGCTATTTCTTTAGATCCAAGAATAAAACTTTTTAATATCAATTTCGATGGGTTAGAAGACGTATCGCCACTTTTTACCCCAGATGATTATTGTTTGTTTGATAAATACGGCGACGGAGACGATTTTTTAAACGAAAAATACCTATCTAATTTTAAAACGGCGTTATACGCTATAAAAAACAAAAAAATGCTCCGCGTAAATTTTTTAAATCGCAAGCAAGAAAGAATAACTTTGGTATGCAAACCCGAAAAAATAGAATATTCTGAAAAAGATGATAAGTTTAGGTTGAAAATCGAAAGGCGCGGTAGTATTTCATTTATTAATTTTTCTAAAATAACTTCTTGCAAGATTACCGATGACGCTTACAGGGTTCGCATGCCCGTAATAGAGCGAGAGTGCGAGCAGTTACTTTTAAAAATTACAGACGAACGCAACGCGTTAGAGCGGTGTATGTTACACTTTGCCCATTTTGAAAAACGCGCAGAAAAAATAGCCAGAAAGGAATATCTTCTTTACGTAAATTACGATAAAGAAGATCGGTCTGAACTTGTTATGCGTGTTTTATCTTTCGGACCGTTAGTGGAGGTACTGCAACCGGATGCGTTTAGAGAAGAACTAATTAAAAAACTAAAAAAGCAAATGGCATTAAATTTATAAAAAAAGTACAAAAAAGTTGCGAAAAAAATAATGTTCGCAACTTTTTTTCCGTGAAAAAGTAAAATAATAGTGTTAAAATATGGTTGCAAGCGTTTCAAGCGGGTAATTTAAGTTGTTACTGCGGTGCGTAAGGAATACCAAAACGTATGCCAGAAACGTTATTGCAAGGTATAGCGCGAAGCTTTGCGCAATTTTGTGGGTTCGAATCCCACCGTGCAATAATAATTGCATGCCATGTGGCTTTGGAAAAGTAAGCATTGTCCTGTTAAGACAAAAAAACTGGGTGTGTAAAACAACCGCAACTAAGTCCCTTGGAAAGCGGGCTAAAGTTTTCTAAAAAGCAGTTGCTTTGCAAATTTATAAAATTACGTTGTAAGAATATATTTTTGCACCGCGTAAAAGACCTTGTCTTTTTGTGGATACCGTTAATATAATTAAACGCCAAAGTATAACTTCCGCGGTTATGCGTATTAACTTAAATGTGAAGCCGTAATTTACGCGTTAGTGACTGCCAAAAACGATAACAACCTTACAAGGAGGAAATATATTATGAAAAAAATTATTATCAACGAAAATCAAAAAGGATTGCTTTTTAAAAACGGTAAGTACGTTAAAACCCTTGATGCAGGTAAGTATTACATAGGTAAGAATAGCAAGGTTGAATTTTGCGCGATAGAAAACGAGTTAATGCCGATTAACTGTTCTATAGACACACTTTTAGCAGATGAACGCATTAATAAATCTATAGTTACGATAGAAGTTAAAGATCAAGAAGTAGCGCTTCACTACGTAAACGGGAAGTTTACAAACGCACTTTCTTGCGGTGAATACGCCTTTTGGCAAATTAACGATAAACATGAATTTAAGGTATACGATATTTCTAACGTATACGTAGATGAAGACGTTCCTTCTTACGTGTTCAACAAAATTTCTACTATGTTTTATTCAAAAATAGAAGTGCCCGAACACCAAAAAGCACGATTATATTTCAACCGTCAATTGCAAAAGGTTTTAGATTCAGGTACTTATTATTTTTGGAAAACAGGCGTTAAAGTCGAAGCGGATTTCGTAGATACTCGTTTAATTCAATTAAACGTAGCAGGGCAAGAAATTTTAACGCAAGATAAAGTTTCTGTTCGTATTAACTTCGTATGCAATTATAAAATTATCGATTACGTTAAAATTGTAACCGAAATTGATAATTACGCCGAACAAATCCATTTAATAATTCAACTTGCTCTTCGCGACTACGTGGGAAAATATAAACTTGATGAAATTCTTGAAAATAAAGATGGAATTTCTAACTACGTAATGCAAAAATTAAAAGAAAAGGAAGAAGGATTGTTTGTTAAGGTATATGATGGTGGTGTAAAGGACGTAATTTTACCCGGTGAAATACGCGAAATTATGAACACCGTATTAATTGCAGAAAAGCGCGCGCAGGCAAACGTAATTACTCGCCGTGAAGAAGTTGCGTCTACACGTTCACTTTTAAATACTGCAAAATTAATGGAAGAAAACCCCACTTTATATAAACTTAAAGAACTTGAATACGCAGAACGCATATTCGAAAAGGTTAACAACGTAAACTTAAACGGCAATACTGATTTATTATCTCAAATAACGTCCTTGATTGCCGGAAATAAAGGGGAGTAATTTTTTCATAAGCCCCTAAATAGGTCGATTATCGCCTATTTATAGTGAAACTAATGCGGTAGAATTATCTTTAAAAAGATTACTACCGCATTTTTTATTAGTTATTACTAAAGATTTTTATTAAAGGCAACTTTTTTACTTAAATGTAAAATTAATAATAGCAAAACAGCATTTTTGTTCATATGTATATTTGTGCATAAAGTAGGCTATAAGTCGATTATTAAAGGTTTTTGTAATTAATATTGCTTTTAAAAAGATAAAAATATCTTTTATAAAGGGCTAAATAAACATAATTTTACCCTTTAAAGATTTGACATAAAAAATTTACTTTGCTATAATAATTCGGTAAGATAAATCGAGGTGTAGCGCAGTTGGTAGCGCGCCTGTTTCGGGTGCAGGAGGCCGTGGGTTCGAATCCCGCCACTTCGACCATTATGAAACGTTAGGTTTGATACAATGTATCAAGCCTTTTTTGTGTTTTTACAAGGGATCAA
>JAZOCA010000146.1:0-5039 GCA_045596285.1 Christensenellaceae bacterium
TACCACCGTTGGAACGGCACTGGTTTTACGGTTAAAAATGAATGCAAAATATATCCTTACCGACGACCATAAATCGACTAAACTTTCCCATAATCTTAGGTATGAATTTGCAAACTTAAATACGGTAAGATAAACAAAAAATATGCTTATTATCGATTAAAACCTTTTCATTTTCTACTATAGTTGAACTTTCTTCTTTAGGTAGTTCTTCTTGCTCTTCCAGTTTCGTTATACTTGCAAGACAACCCGCAACCGTTCGCTTCTGAAATACTAATCCCAGCGATTCGTAAACAGTCGGTAGCCACCTTAATTACAAGAACCGCTTAAGCGTAATCGTTAACTTTGCGCCTCAGGTTGATTACATCTCGATTATACACCATAAAAACAAAAATCACCACTGACTACACTCTTCAAAATTCTTGATTATATCGGAGATTTTTTGTCTTAATTTTAGACTTTCTATGACTCATTTTTTACTAATATTAATGAATTTTCCTATATTTTTGCATGAAAAAAGCAAGAGGCGTTATCTCTTGCTTTGATTGATATGTATTAAATTCTATCTAAAAATCTAGATACAACGTTCGATGTCCCGTAAAACACCGCCATTATACGAATTTGCTTTAACTCTTCCACTACCTTATATATCAAAACGTAATTTTCAACGTCTAAACGTCTGTATTCCCTTCCCGCTGTAATAACCTCATTTTTTAATTTTGGCATTGCATACGGAAATAAAGAAGCGCGGTCTATTGCCTCTAATATATTTTGATATAACTTTTTTGCCGCCGTTGGATTTTTAAGCTCATCGTGAATATAATCTAAAATTTCTATAATATCACTTTCCGCTTCCGGCAATATGACTTTTTCGTATTGTTTAGAATCCATATTTCTTGCCTACCTCTGATGAAAAGGCTTCAACTGAACGCATATTTCCTTGTTTTTCCTGTTCTTCTGCCCTTCTTAATTTATCAGCAAAATATTTTTCCAACTTCTCATCATCTGAAACAGAACTTACGGTTGTTACGTCAAACGGTAACCCCTTTTCTCTTAAAGCTGCGATTAAAAACATATTTACCGCCGTCGTCATATCTAATCCCATTTGAGCAAATAATGCCTTTGCATCATCCCTTAATTGTTCATCCATTTTTATATTTACACTTGCTTTCATAATAAATCCTCCGTTATTATTATACACAAATTATAACATAATATGCGCCCATTGTCAATACGTTAGACACATATTTCTTTCTTTTTATACCATTTCTTCTTGCTTAACTAAATCAGTATAGATGCAAACGTATTTTTTATGCGGCTTTTTCGCCTTTAAAATAATTATAGAAAAACTCTATCAGCTTTCTGTTTAGTTTGTATACGTAATTTGATGAATAACCTAACTTATCTGCCGTTCCTTCCTGCGTATACCCTTCGGTATATATGCAAACGTAAACATCCTACAACTGGGCATAACTTGCAAAGCATATAGCTTTGTTGTATTTTTCTACCAATTGTAATATTAAATATGACTCATCCCTTATTTACACTGAACGAAATTATTACATTATTGTTTTTTTTAGTGTATCAGAAAGACGTCGTCGCCGGAAAGCTACTAAAATTGACACTTAAAACTCTATTGGTTTAATTCTAACGCGCCAATTTTAGTTTTGATCACTTTCCTGCTAGCCACTTTCTGATGGTGGCCGTGTCGAAATTTTCGACAGCGGGAATGAATAGTTTTTAAGATTTCGTTAATGGCTAATAATATTTTTGTCATAGTTACTCTAAAAAGTTCTCTAATTTAGTCAGAGTAAATGATATTTTAGTCAGTTGAAAAATTAAAAGTGTTTGTTTACGATTAGAAAAAATAATAAAATAAGGAGGTACAGCAACAATGAAAACAGCTGTAATTTATGCTCGTTATTCTAGCGAAAAGCAAACAGACCAATCTATAGAAGGACAAATCCGTGAATGTACGGATTACGCTAAACGCCACGATATACTTATTCTTGATAGTTATATCGATAAAGCAACAACCGGAACGAACGATAATCGTTTTTCTTTCCAAAAAATGCTTAAGGACTGTGTAAAACAAGCGTGGGATATGATACTTGTATACAAACTTGACCGTTTCTCACGTAATAAATACGAAATGGCTATTCATAGAAAAACCTTAAGAGATAATGGTGTTAAGCTTGTATCGGTAAAAGAAAATATTCCAGACACACCTGAAGGTATCATTTTAGAATCGCTACTGGAAGGTATGGCTGAATACTACTCTGCTGAATTAAGTCAAAAGGTTAAACGTGGTTTAAGAGAAAGCCGTTTAAAAGGTCTTTATACCGGCGGTGGGCTTCCTTTTGGTTATAAGATAGTAGATCACAAACCTGTACTTGATGAATTTAATGCGCCTATTGTAAAACGAATTTTTGATGAGTATGTAGAAGGCATACCTGTAACAACAACTATTCAAAGGCTTACTTCTGAAGGTGTTAGACACAGAGGCAAACCTCTTGTTGCTAATACAGTCTACAATATGCTCAAAAACGAAAAATACACTGGTGTTTGCTATTTTAGTGGCGAACGTTATGATAGTTACTACCCTCGTATCGTTGATGACTACTTATTCAAGTTAGCACAAAAGAAAATGGCTGATAATCGATTTGGACGATTTCCAACACAAGAACCCTACTTACTTAGAAACAAATTAATATGTGGTTTATGCGGTAATAAAATTCTTGCAGAGACTGGGCGAGGCAAAACTGGTGATGTTGTAAGATACTATAAATGTTCAAGTAGAAAACGCAAAAGAAGTTGTAACAAGGCAACCATACGAAAAGACGTTGTCGAAGATTTAGTTATTGATATAACATTAAAAGTTCTTGATAATCCTGAAACGATCAACTACATAGCAACTAAAATAATTGAATTTCAAGAAACGCAACAAAAGGATAATTCAAAATTAACTTATCTTGAAAATCAAAAAAAGGAAACCGAAGAAAATATTAAAAATATCGTAACAGCTATCGAAAAAGGTATTCTCACCGAAACCACTAAAGAAAGGCTTGTTGAACTGGAAAATCAATTAGAAAATATTAGTTACAATCTCATAATTGAAAAGTCTAACAATTCTATTAAGATCAAGAAACCTGATATAATAAAGTTTTTAAAGAAAACACTCAAAAAAACACCAGATTCAATGATACGTCATTTAATAAAGAAAATAGTTTTATTTGATGACAAGATGGAAATATACTATAATTACATAGAGCGTAAAAAAAGGACTGATGACAAAAATCATCAGCCTTTTTTATTTCACACAAACAAGTTTTCATCACCCACTTTAATCAAATCTTCAAGCTATAAAGATGGTGTCATCAACTTATCCATTGAGTTGTTTATTTAAATTCATTAAAAATTAATATGCTTTTTTCTACGCCGGGTAAGAGTTAATTTTACTCGGCATTTTTTTTGCTAGCATTAGTTGAAGTTAAGACAACGAAAACTATTGACAATTTTATCATTTCATTGTATAATTTTTTCACAATCAAACCAATTTTTAAATCAAAAAAACATTATCAATTTTATTAAAATTCCACGGAATTTTTACCCAACAAAATACAAAAATTTATAAATTGTAGTAAACTTTTAAAGAAATCATATTATTTACAATAATATGAATCTTATAAAATTATGATTTTGACATAGCCATATTATGGGGCACCAAACTGAACATTGTCGAACCCCAATATGCGGTAGACAATGTTCTTTTTTTATACTATATATTGATTTTAGGGCTTTTTAGCCCTTTTTTTATTTTTTAAACAAGTAATATTTTTCATTGATTTTACTGTTTTTGTAAGAATTTTTTCTAAATTTTTAAAAAAATTATGTGAAATTTTTTTATAGTCCAATATTATAAGAAAAATTTAAAAATATTTTTTATTGCCTTCCTTATTATGTAATATACGCGCAAACAAAATGCCGGGCGGATTTTTTAATCCACTCGGCTTTTGTTTATAATTTCAATTATTATAGAGTTTCTTTTAGACGGGATTTTACACCTTGTTTAACAAGAACTGCTTCGTCAATTATTTTTATATATTCTTCTTTGCTAACTGCCTTAGAAAGCGCATTCCAAAGATCTGCCTTTTTACTAGTTCCCTCTCCTGCGCAAATTAAAACTTTTTTAGCATATTCCATCAATTCTTCCATTTGCGTTTGCTTATTATAAACAACTTCTACTTTGTATTCATTATTTGGCTCAACTGAAATATCTAATGCGGTGCAATTCGTTAAAACTTCTTCCGTATCAACTAATTTACCATTTACGTATAAGGCGATTTTACCATCAAAAATATCTTTAAAGCGAACTGCAAATTTACGTTTGTTAGGAACAACCGAACTATCACCCTTGGTGGAAATTGTTAATATTTGCTTTACTTTATTACCACAAACAACAGATTGATTTTCAAAATTTGTAAAATGAATGCCTGATTTATTTTCAACCGCCCCGTCTTCATATAATTCATAATTACCATTACCCGTATATACGTTGATTTCCATATTAGAGGGGTTCTTTACAGAATTTCCTTTATCTAAAGACAACGGCAAAATACCGCCTTCTTTTATAAGAACGGGAATGCTTTCCATCTCTCTATATAAAGTTAATTTTTTACCACCGGCAGAAACGTTATATTTTGCACCTGTAAAAATATCGGTCCACTTACCTTCGGGAATCCAAGCTTTAACGCGCGCAAAGCCATCTGCTTTTGACTTTGAAGTAACGGGAATTACAAGCAACTGACCGCCAAATAAATATTCATTTTTATATTTATAAGCCTGCGGCAAATCCCATTCATAATATAACGGTTCAATTAAAGCCAATCCTTCGTTATTCGTTCTGTATGCAGCAGAATATAAATAAGGTATTAATTGATGGCGAAGCTTCATCCACTTTTTAACCAATTCCCCAGCACCGTTACCATAAGCCCAAGGCTCTTTCGTTATAATTTCGGCACAACTGCAGTGCAAACGATTTA
>JAZOCA010000147.1:0-4763 GCA_045596285.1 Christensenellaceae bacterium
TAAGTTAGTGGATGAAAACAATACTGGAACAGGTAACCGTCAGTATAGAACGAAAGAAGAACTTCAAGCGGCTGTTAAAGAACAGCTTGAAGAATATTGTTCTCACCCCGCATTCTTCGGACTAAACATGCGTGACGAGCCGATGATTGACTACCACGAAGACTACGGCGATTTGTATAAAGCAATCCGTGCAGTAGAACCCACGCTCAAAAAAGCAGACGGAACGTTCTATAAACCTGGTGAACTTTATCTCCACGTTAATATGTTGCCTCTCGGCATCAACGTTGGAACGAGTTACTATAAGGAATACGAAACACTTGGCGAAGCGTATGATAAATACGTAAGAAACATGTTTGAAGTTTCTGGCGCTGACAGACTTTCAGTGGATATTTACGAATTCAGAAGAGACGGCGTGTTCCCTGGCTTCTTCCCGACCATGCAGATGTTCGCAAACGCTTGTAGGGACTATAAAGCAGGATTCACTTACGTTCAGCAATCGTTCAACACTTTCTCTGGAACAACCGAATCTTACGGCAGAGTAACGAGAGCGGAAATGATGAGTGAAACTTACACTGCAATCGGCTTAGGTGCAACCCACCTTTCGTACTATACTTACACACCGTATGCAGAACAATCAGTAGCAGGTACGCACACCATTCACCACTTCTTGGATTTTGAGGGCAAACCCACCAACGTTTATTACTACGGTCAGGCTGCAATGAAAGAAGCAAGATTCTTGGCTGATTACGTGTTTAACTTTGATTATCAAGGTTGTAACTTCGTAACCAACCCCGATCCCGACTCAATGACGTTTGGTATCGGACCGTATCTCACCAGCCGTGGTGATAGCGTAACTGGTACTAGTGCTCAGTTTGACAGAACTTACCAGTTCGAAAAGATTAAGGACGAGGACATCGTTATCGATAACGATATACTTTTGGTCAGCGAACTCAAAGATTCAAAGAACGATTTATATATGTACATGTTCCAGAACGTATTGAACCCGTCTGACGAGAAGATAGGTAGGGTAGACGTAAACGTAAGCGTTGACTTCGGAACGGAATACGACTGGGTAGCAGAAATCGGTGGCGGAATGGTTAACTACGTTAAACTTGAAGATGGCGTATACACCGCATCACTCGGTGCAGGCTATGCAAACTTCGTAGTACCCCTAGCAAAAGCAAACTAATAAAAAAAGACCTTGAAGTTATCGGGTGACCGATAACTTCGGGGCAAACTTTTAAGGGAAAAAGTTAATGCCTTAAAAGACGTAACAATGGAAAAAGCGTGGACTCTCATAACCACGGAATATATCGGCGAGTTGCCGAAATACAAAAATAAAGGAGAAAAAAATATGAGAAAAATTTACGAACAGGCAGAGATGGAGATTCTTTATTTTGAATCTTCAGACGTAATGGACGTATCTGCGCCGACTGGTTCTAACTTTGACGGCACGATAGAGGACTGTTACGGAGACCAGTTGTAAGGAGGTGGCAGAGAGTATGAATAAGACTATTAAAACAAAATTGATTTCACTTTTTGCTGTTCTTCTTTCAATATGTATGCTTTTCAGTGTGGCTAGCATGGTAACGACAACGGCAAAAGCAGAAGGCACGACAACCGCAGCAACTTTGGTTGAAGGTGCGGCTGTTAGAGTTAATAGTGCTGAATCTTCAGGTTTGAAGTTTAAGGCTTCAATCGATAAGGCTCAGTACAACGCTCTTTATAATCAAGCTGGTGGCCAACTTAAAGCAGGTATGATCATCGTTCCGACTGATTATATCACCGCTGCAAACGGTTACACGTTTAACGCATTTGCTGCTGCTGACAAAACGGTAGCATCAAACACCATCGCAGAGTTTAAGAATGCAAGCGAAAGCACTTACGAGTTCACGATGAGTATCATTAATCTCAAACTCGCTAACTACGACAGAGATTTTGAAGCAATCGTTTACTTGGAGAGTGAAGTTGCTCTTGAAGGTTTCGTTGCTTACGGCGAAAAATATTATGCTTACGCTGAAAGAAATGAATCTTACGCAAGAAACATTTATGAAGTAGCTAAAGGCGTTTATAACGACAGAGCAGACGCTCAAACCGCTGATAAGTATATTTACGAAGTTGACGGCAAGTTCGCAACTTTGGATACTGACGGCTTAGCAATCGCTAAAACCTTTATCGACGGCGTAACTGAAATTGTTCTTGATAACGGCAAACCCGCTGCATATTCAAGTGAATACTACGCAGCAAAAGACAGCGTTTTAACTAACGACACTGAGGCATATCTCTTAGGCGAACACAAGAACGTTGTTTATAAGGGCGAAAGCATTTCTTCTTATCCCTTCACCGCTGACGGTATAGCTATTAAACAGATGTATACCGATGGTGCAACCTATGCTGACGGTGCTTATACTATGAAGAGTAACGGCGTTGCATCTACTGGGGCGAATATGAACGGTTTTGGTTTAGATACCTCGTGTGCAACTTACGGCTACGTTGCGTTTGACGGTGCTTACGGTCCCAGTAATTACGTTGAATTCACTTTCACTGGCAACAATATGCCAAACGTTATACTTTTCTCTGATAACGTTGAAAAAAACAACTTCACTAGAGCAGGTGGAAGAGGTATGGCATTCCTCAACGGTGTTACGACCGACGGTGGTACGACTGGTAATATGACCAACTTCTCTGTTTATGGACCTGCAAGAATGAACCAACACTTCCCTGGTTATGAAGGATATAGATTAGCAAACACTTCTGCTGCTCCTACTATGAAGTACTTCATTGACAACAGCACTACTGAGTTTAGATACGTTGTTGGTACTTATATCGTTAAGGAAGACGTTCATAACGCTGCTGGCGTTATTTACGGTGCAGAAGAAGAGAAAGACGGCATATTAGAAAACGTTATTTATTTTGATTTGTATCTCTATAATAACGCTACTGGCGCGCAAATTGCGCATATTACTAGTCCCTTGAAACCCTCTAATACTTCTGGTATTACAAATTGGGTAGCAACTGCAGGCACTGAATATTTGCTCGCTGAAGACTTTGTTGACGGTGGCATTATGGCTTACCCCGCATTCAAGGGTATAGATGCAACCACTGGTGATATTATTACCTCTACCTTTAAGGTAACCAAAGCGCCTTATCACGTTCATAATTTCAATTCTGAAGTTAAGAGTGATGCAACTCACCACTGGTATGAATGTGCTTGTGGCGCAGCTGGCGAAAAGGCTGAACACTTAGGCGGAACTGCAACTCACACCGAAAAGGCAAAATGTGAAGTTTGCGGAACTGTTTACGGCGATTACAGAGCAAACTACGACGTTGACGACGTTAAACTTGTTGGTATGACTGGTATTTATGCAGATGACATTATCTCTGCTACTAGTGGTGAAATTACCTTTACTGGCACTGCTGCAGCTCCTTCAAATAGAGAAACTGCAACTATCGGTTTGTTGAAGGCAACGAATACTGAATTCTTAAGAGTTAGATTTACTGCTCTTACCGATTGTCTAGATAGAAATAGCTTGCAATCAAGTACGGGTGTTTGGGTTGGTTTGAGATCTGCTGAAGCGCAAATTACTGGCGATGCATTAGTTGCTGGTTCTTGGTCTATTGGTGGTGCGCATAACTCTAACGACTTGTACGCTTATTATGGAAGTGCTGCTACGGTTCCTGCTAAGACTCATAACAATACTTACTGGACCAATATTACTGCTGGCGACCAAATGAGCTGGCTCTTTGGTGTTGAAGATGGTGATATTAAGCTCGTTCTTTTAAACGATACTACGGGTAAAGCGTTGATTACTGGTGTTCTTACTGCCGACGTAGTAAGTGAAAAGGGCGCATTGACTGCTGATAGATTCTTCTCAATCCACAGTTTTGCAAACGATCAAAGAACTATTTCTTGGGAAATCATTTCAAAATCTCAAGCAGATTATATCTTGACTGGAGAAAAGGGCGTTGAAGGCCTTAGCGTGAGCGGTAACACCGCAAGCTGGACTGCTTATAACGGCGCAACCTCTTATAAGGTAAAAGTTGATAACGGCGAATGGACTGACGTTGGTAACGTAACTTCTTACGCAATTCCTAACCTCACCGCATTTGATACTTATAACGTAACCGTTAAGGCAGTATGCACCGGCTTTGAAACTAAAGAAACCGCAACTCAGTTTACTTACGTTCCTAGTGGACTTACTCTCGTTAACGTTGATAGCATCAAGGCTGACGCAAATACTACTGCAACCAGTGGTAAGGTGACGATAACTGCTGATACCGTATCTGCAATCGGATTTGCCGCAGACGCTACCGACTTTATTAAGGTTGGATTTACTGCAACTAGTGCTGCTGTTGAAGCAATGTCAATAAACTTCCGTCAAGCAAGCGTTGCTGCAAACTGGCAGAGTGGTTGGGGTATCGTACCTAACGGAACGCACGGAATGATGCTTAACTACGGTGGCAACTACTATATGAACCGTATCAACGGTCACGGCTTGTATACTAGCGTTATCGGTGGAAACGGTATAGAAGCAAAGAGTGACTTTACCGAAGGCAACGAGTATGCTTATATGTTTGGTATTACTGGAACTGGTACTGATAAAGTATTGCACTTTATGATTATCGATGAGACCAACGAAACTATTATGAGATACGTAACTTGGACTTGGGCACAAGTTCTTGAATATGCAGGTACTCTTTCTAAAGACCTAAGCGACAAAGCTATTGCAGAAAGTGGTGCGTTCGTATTCAACTTTACTGAC
>JAZOCA010000148.1:0-23922 GCA_045596285.1 Christensenellaceae bacterium
CTTTATGGAAAGAATACGAGCATAATCGAGATGCTTATACAAACGCAAAGACCGAGTTCGTAAAGAAATATACTGAAAAAGCGAAATCAATTTATGGTAATAGATACTAACAAATTCCAATAGGTCGAACAGTTAGGAAAATAAGAATTTGTAGGTGCGCGCAATGAACCTAATAGAATTAACTCACAAGAACGATATTTTACAAACATATGAGATTTACAAACTGTGAATGTCAGGCAACTGATGGAATATATGGTAAGGTATCACCAGGACCTTCTCAAAAAAATTTTTAAAGAACATAAAAAAACATTGACAATGTAGGTGAACTGTGCTATAATGCAGTATCATAAACCGTTGAAGCGGAGATAACGTAAGATAAGACTACACAGAGAGCCCGTGATGCTGAGAGTCGGGTTAGAAACTGTCCTACAAATGGACCGCTGAGGGCGCAGTCAAAAGAGCAGGTTTGTTCCGAGTATTCTGCGACGTTGTAGGCAGACGTGATTTGCCGGAGATATGTTAGTATCTCGCTAAGCGCACATCCACATTTGGATGTGAATCAAGGTGGCACCGCGGATAGTGTTGCACTTGCAAAGCAAAGTGCTTTATTCGTCCTTGACAGAGAGGATATTTCTGTCAAGGGCGTTTTTATATTTCTAAACTCCCTTGACGAGATAAATCAAGGGGGTTTTTCTCTTTACAGGAGGTCAATATGTTTATATTATCAAAGCGATGGCGAGAGGCTCTGTAACACATTTACCGTCAAACACAAAACAAAAAACATTTTATTTAAGGAGAAAATTACTATGAAATACAATAACGTTGAATTCGATACCTACTTTAAGAATTACCCCGATCAGAACGGCTTTTTCGGCAAATACGGCGGATCGTACATTCCGCCCGAGCTTCAGGTTGCTATGAATGAAATTGCAGAAGCATATCAGACCATTTGCAAGTCCTCCAAGTTTATCGCGGAGCTTCGCAAGATACGCAAGGAATTCCAAGGCAGACCGACACCGATATCCTATCTTGAAAGACTTTCGAACAGCATCGGCACGGGCGTTCAGCTCTACGTCAAACGCGAGGATTTGAACCACACGGGTGCGCACAAACTCAATCATTGCATGGGCGAGGCGCTCCTTGCCAAGTATATGGGCAAAAAGAAGGTTATAGCAGAAACCGGTGCAGGTCAGCACGGTGTTGCGCTTGCAACTGCCGCCGCATACTTCGGACTTGAATGTGATATTTATATGGGCTCGGTTGATATCAAAAAGCAAGCACCCAACGTGGCAAGAATGAAGATACTCGGTGCGAGGGTAATTGAGGTCACGGACGGACTCGCAACTCTCAAGGAAGCGGTCGATGCGGCGTTTGTGGCATACTGTAAAGAGTATAAGGATGCCATTTATTGCATCGGCTCGGTTGTCGGCCCCCATCCTTTCCCGATGATGGTGCGCGACTTTCAAAGCGTTGTTGGCATCGAGGCAAGAGAGCAATTTCTCGACATGACGGGCGAGCTTCCCGATGCGGTAGTCGCTTGCGTTGGTGGGGGATCGAATGCGATGGGACTGTTCTCGGGCTTCCTCAATGATCCCGTTGACATTTACGGTGTTGAGCCTCTCGGCAGAGGCATCAAGATGGGCGATCATGCCGCAAGTCTTACCTTCGGAACAGAAGGTATCATGCACGGATTTAACAGCATTATGCTGAAGGATGAGAACGGTGAGCCTGCTCCCGTTTACTCGGTGGCAAGCGGTCTTGACTATCCCTCTTGTGGTCCCGAGCACGCATTCCTGCATGATCTCGGCAGAGTGAAATATGACGTTGTGAACGACGATGAAACCATTGATGCCTTCTATACACTCTCTCGCCTTGAAGGAATCATCCCCGCCATTGAAAGCTCTCACGCCGTTGCCTATGGTATGAAGCTGGCAAAGACGATGGGCAAGGGCTCTGTGCTTATCAATCTCTCTGGCAGAGGCGATAAGGATATGGACTATATCATTGAAAAATACGGCATCAGATAACTGTCCCGTTACAGTTACAAATAAAAACAGAGGCTCACCTGTTTTGGCGAGCCTCTGTTTGTTATTGGATCGTCAGATTTGAACCGTCAAAGTCAATATAAATACTTAAGAAGCTGGATACACAGAACTGTGAGGTGAAATGCGTCTCGCTTGTAGCGGATGAAAAGCTGTTGTAATACTGACAAATTCTAATTTATCGAGTTGTTAATCTTTGTGGGAAGATTTTTAAAAGTGTAGCACACTATACTTAACAAGTTAAGTCGTGTGTTTTGCAAAGCAAAAAGTAAAGGATAGCAAAATTTTGCTATCCTTTTATAATGTCTAAAAAATTCCTATGAGTGACGCACCTAAGTTCAGTCGTTTTTATTATTTATAACAATATATTATAACCATAAAGCGGCAGCGCCAAAAGTTCCGGCGTCGTTTTTAAGTGATGCTACAACAACCTTTACTTCGGGGCCCATAGTACCTGCGAACTTGTTTTTATTAACTAATTCGTGCAAGGGATTTTCTATGCCCTGTTGGCGTGAAATTCCACCGCCTAAAATAATTGCTTCCGGACGGAAAATATTAGCGATATTAACAAGCCCAACAGAAAGCATTTTTATATAATTATCTATAACGGTCTTTGCGGTTTCATCTTTAGAAGCGTAATCGAAAGCGGTTTTACCCGTTACGTTTTCTATGCCGACTTCCCACATTAAAGAATCTTTATTATTTTCCATAGCGCGCTTGGTTTCGCGAATCAATGCTGTTGCAGAAGAATATGCTTCAAAACAGCCCCTTTGCCCGCAAGTACAATGTTCGCCACCTTCTTGAATGATCATATGCCCTATTTCTGCACCGGCAGACTTATTCCCTTCAAAAAGTTGGTTGTTAATTACTATTCCACCGCCAACGCCTGTTCCTAAAGTTACAAAAACGCTATCTGAAAAACCTTTACCAGCGCCGAACTTTGCTTCGCCAAGAGCTGCTGCGTTAGCGTCGTTTGTGATTTTTACGGGAATAGATGCAAAGGCTTGAACAAGTTGGGCAAGCGGAGTGTAACTAAAGCCTAAATTGCCGGCAAAAACCACTACGCCGTTTTTACTGTCTATAAGACCGGGAGCGCCTATGCCTATCCCTTTTACTTCACTTTTATTAATTGCCTTATCAGCCAAAAGTTTTTCGCATAAATTAGCGATATTTTTTGCAACAATCTCTGCCCCACGTTCAACTTGAGTGGGAATTTGATCTTTAACTATAAGTTTTCCTTTATCTGAAATAATTCCGCCTTTAATAAAAGTACCGCCTAAATCGATACCGATAAGATATTTTTTCAAATTTTTATCCGCCTTGTTTTTACTGTTTGAAATAATTATACCACTCGAAAAATTATTTTGCAACCTTTTTTCACTGGTGTTTTTTAAGGATAAATACTTATTTTTCGTAGCAATCCCACCGCGCAAATGCTTTTGTTCAAAGTTGTTTTTTAACACCTTTTGTACTTCGATATAAAGACTTTCGCTATAGTATTTTAACCGTACTTGCATATCTTTATGCACGGTAGATTTACTTACCCCAAATTCCCTTGCCGTTTGCCGTACGGTTGCATTATTTTCAACTATAAAACGCCCTTCAAATACCACTCTTTGTTCGCAAGATCTTTGCATAATATCACTTCGCTTATGCTAATATTATGCAATTTTTAAACCCGATATGAATTTAGAAAAGTAATTTTGCCTTATTTTGAAATATTTTGTATTATTGATTTGCAAAATAAAATGCCAACTTACAAAGAATAACCTTGTTGTATCATTCTTTGGTGTAACAAACAAAAATAAAAAGGCACTTGGTATAAACCAAATGCCTATTTTTTGCATAATATTAAAGAACTTCTTTAACCTTAGCAGCTTTACCAGTACGACCACGTAAGTAGTAAAGTTTAGCACGTCTAACTTTACCTCTTCTAACAACGTCTACCTTGGTAATCTTGGGTGAATGAAGGGGGAAGGTTCTTTCTACGCCGATACCGAATGAAAGTCTTCTTACGGTAAAGGTTTCGCTGATACCACCGTGACGCTTAGCGATAACGGTTCCTTCAAATATCTGAATTCTTTCTCTTGTTCCTTCTATAACCTTAAAAGATACTTTAACGGTATCACCTACGTTGAAGGAAGGAGTTTCGGCTTTCAGATTTTCTTGATTGATCTGTTCCATGATTGATGCCATACGACTTATACCTCCTATATTACTAGGTGTTCGTTGCCAACTTTTAAGCGCAAGAGGACCACCCGAAGTCATCCGTTATATTTTAACACAACAAAAAAGGTTTGACAAGTATTTTGTTACCGAAATTGCAAAAAATATTTACCAAATCGCTTTTTTTAATGAAAAAATATACTGTTTATTAAACGTTGTGTTCTAAACCTAACAAGTAATCAACCGTTTCAGAAAAATATGCTGAAAGTTTGATAAGTGCCGACGCAGACGGTTCGGTTCTGCCGAGTTCCCATTTTGCGATTGCGGATTGGCTTATTCCGGTTGCTTTTGCAAGTTCCATCTGGCTAATTTTTCTTTCTGTGCGTAATTCTTTAAGTCTTTCACCAAATACCATACGTTAATACCATCTTATTATTTTTTTAGACTAAAGCAACGCGATTTGTATAAAAAACAAACGCATTACTTTAACCATAAAATATTATATCATTATTATTGAAAAATGCCAAGTAAAAACTGCTAAAATAAAAAATTGTAGCAAAAAAAAAGCAATAAATAAAAAATAGCCACTTTATTACTAAAAAATGGCTATTTATCTTATATTTAGTTAGCCTAATAACATTTTATCCCCGCCGAGTTTTTCGCCAACAGTCTTTTCAAACTTATCCATAAGGAAAGGAATGGTGAGGTTTTTCTTTTCTTCTCCTTCGCTGGTAAATACTATATTACCCTCGTTCATCATAATAAGTTTGTTGCCGTATTTGATCGCGTCACTCATATTATGGGTTATCATAAGAACGGTAAGTTTGTTATCCGTTGCTATTTTATTAGTTAAAGTTAAAACCTTTAAAGCCGTTTTTGGGTCTAATGCGGCGGTATGCTCGTCTAAAAGCAAAAGCTTGGGACTTGCAAGCGACGCCATTAACAAAGTTATCGCCTGACGTTGACCACCTGATAAAGTGCCTATTTTTTGCATCATTCTATCTTCTAAACCTAAATCGAATTCAGCAAGCAATTTCTTAAAGGTTTCTCTTTCTTCATTGTTGGTGTACCATTTTAAAGTTCTGCGTTTGCCCCGGCGAGATGCCAACGCTAAATTTTCTTCAATGCTCATATTACCAGCCGTGCCTATTAAAGGATCTTGGAAAACACGGCTTATATATTTTGCGCGTTTATAATCGGGAAGATTAGTTAGTTCTACCCCATCTAATAAAATACTGCCTTTATCTACCGCGCATACGCCCGCAATAGAATTTAATATGGTAGATTTACCAGCGCCGTTACCGCCTATAACGGTTACGAAATCGCCTTCTTCAATAGTTAGATTAACACCCTTTAAAGCGTGCTTTTCGTTTACAGTACCCTTATTAAAAACAACGTGAAGATCGTTAATTTTAAGCATTTGCTTTACCCCCTTTTGCCTTTTTAGAAAGCACTTTTTTCTTTATTTCGGGCAAGCAAAGCGCTATTACTATAATGATTGAAGAAATGAGTTTTAAATCGTCTGTTTTCAAGCCTAACTGAACGGCAAATACGAATATTAAACGGTAAACCAAGCTACCAACTACAACGCCCGTGAGTTTAAGCCAGAAGGAAAGTTTTTCGCCGAAGATAAGTTCGCCTATAACAACCGAAGCAAGCCCTATAACGATAGTTCCGCTTGCCATGTTAACGTCTGCAGAAAAGTTATGCTGTGATAGCATTGCGCCAGATAATCCCGCTAATCCGTTAGAAAGAGCAAGTGCGATTAACTTTGCCCTATCGGTGTTTATACCCTGTGCGGTTGCCATTACTCTATTATTACCAGTCGCTCTTATAGCACTACCCTGTTCAGTACCGAAAAACCAGTATAAAAATGCAACTACTGCAATTAGTAAGGTAACGCAAATAATAATAGAAATAATATTTTTATCTAAACCCCTGTAGTCCATATTCAATAGTTTAGATACTCTACCTATTAAAGTAGTGGTGGCGTTTGCAGAAACGTTTGCCCTACCGCCGAGTATTCGCTTATTTATTGAATATAACGCAGACATTGTAAGTATACCCGAAAGTATTGCGGGAATTTTTAACTTGGTGTTTAGTAGCGCTGTGATAACGCCCGCTACTGCACCTGCAAAAAAGGCAACGAGCATTGAAAGGACGGGATGCCAACCCGCAACGGTTAAAACTATAGCCACACAACCGCCGGTTGCCAAAGAACCGTCTACTGTAAGGTCTGCAAAGTCTAATATTTTGTAGGTAACGTATACGCCAAGGGCAAGTATTGCCCAAATTAGACCTTGCGCTATACCACCGGGAATTGCGTTGAGTAAACTTGAAAAAAACATGATTTAATACCTTAAATTATTTATTTTTATTTTTTTGTATCGGCTTGGATAACGGCTGTTTTTATTGAAATATAGGCCTTAATAAATTCTAATTTCTTAACTTTTCATTATAGCCAAGCCTTATTTATCGTATATTTTATTGCAAACCTAATAATTAGCCAGCGTAAGCGTCTTTAAGCGCTTGAATTTGTTCTTCGGTTAAGCCAACGGTTTTAGCGTTAGTTTCGTTAATATAGAAAGAAGGCGCTTTGTTATAGTATTCAAAAGTAATTTCGCCAGCTGTTTTTTCTCCGTTTAAAATAGTAATTGCCATTTGTGCGGTTTGCTTGCCAAGTTCATAATAATCTATACCCAAAGTTGCCATACCTTCGCCAACTTCACACATTCCTGATTCACCGGGAATTACGGGTATGCCTTTCGCGTGTAATGAAGAACAAACTATTTGCATATTTTCTGCCATTAAATTATCGGTGGGAACGTAAACTGCATCTATATCTGAAGAAATGCTATCTACTACGGTAGAAATCTCGCTTGATAAGCTTGCAGTATAAGCCACTAACTCAACGCCTAATTCTATTGCCTTTGCCTTTGCGAGTTCATACTGAATAACTGAATTGTTTTCTGATGAATTATATAAGAAAGCGATTTTTTGCGCGTTGGGCTTAATTGCTTTAATTAGTGCGATTTGTTCCGCTACGGGATTCATATCGCTAGTGCCCGTTACGTTAGAGCGTAATAAATTTTCTTCTTCGGGAGCAGTTACCGCCGTAAATAACACGGGAATATCGCCGGTTGCGTTTGCAAGAGCGCGAGCTGATGAAGTTGCTATACCTAAAACCAAATTAGGATTTTTTGCTATCATACTTTCAGCAATAGTAACTTCGTTATTGGGATCGCCGTTGGCATTTTGTTCGTCGTAAACAATAGTTTTTCCGTTTTGCTTAGCCCATTCGTTTAAAACCTCTTTAAAGCCAAGTCTTGCATTATCTAATGCAGAGTGAGTTGCAACTTGCAATATACCGATATTTACGGTATCTTTGCTTTGAGTGCAAGCGGGCGCAACGAGTAATAAAGCAGACGTTGCTAAAACTAATAATAAAGAAATTAATTTTTTCATAGGTGTTCTCCCTTTTAAAAATTATAAAATTTAACGGATATTATCCGCCTTTTTCTAATAAAAAAGCCTGCCAACAGTAAATGCTGACAGGCGATTAAAATTTTTCCACAGGAAAATTTGACGCTGTTAACATTTACCGCATCATTAAATCACCAAAATAAAAATAAAAGTAATAATAAGTTGCTGAATGAATCATTTTTCTATCCTTTTGATTTTATGCAATTATTTTAGCACTTTTAAATAATAATGTCAATAAATATTAACCATAAGTCCTATAAAACTTTCTTTACTTATAAATAAGAAAAACTTATATCACGATAAATTTAAGCCTTCTTTACATTACTTACTAAACTTTTGCTTTAATGAATTAATCAATTCTTCAGAAAGGCCTGCTTCTTTTGCATTTTTTTCGTTAATAAAGAAAGTGTTTTCTTTAGCGTAGTATTCAAATTCGATATCTTTTACGCTCTTTTCTCCGCTTAATATAGCGATTGCCATTTGCGCGGTTTGTTTGCCAAGTTCAAAATAATCTATACCTAAGGTTGCAACTGCTTCGCCATCTTCGCATACACCGGATTCCCCGCCGATTACGGGGATACCTTTTGCGTGTAAGGTAGAACAAATAGAAGCAATATTTTCAGCCATAAGGTTATCGGTAGGAACGTAAACTGCGTCTACGTCAGAAGGAATGCTTTCTACAACGGTAGAAATTTCACTTGATAAACTTGCTGTGTATGGAATGAGTTCAAGACCGCCAAGTTCTTCGCACTTAGCCTGCGCTAAATTGTATTGAATAACCGAATTGTTTTCTGATGAGTTATATAAAAAACCTATTTTCTTCGCTTGGGGATTGATTTCCCTAATTAACGCGATTTGTTCTGCTACGGGGTTTAAGTCGCTTGTGCCGGTTACGTTATCCCTGATTAAGTTTTCTTGTACAGGAGCGGTTACCGCAGTAAACAATACGGGAATATCCCCAGTTGCATTTGCTAACGCACGTGCAGATGAAGTGGCTATACCCAAAACTAAACTGGGATTTTTTGCTACCATGCTTTCGGCAATAGTAACTTCGTTGTTAGGATCGCCGTTTGCGTTCTGTTCGTTAAATACTATTTTTTTGCCGTTTTCTTCAGCCCAAGCGGTTAAAGCTTCTTTGAAACCAAGTCGAGCGTCGTCTAAAGCAGAGTGAGTTGCGACTTGCAATATACCGATATTAATTGCGTCGCCTTGGCCACCGCAAGCAACGGCAGAAATACCAAGAGTTAAAGCTAACACGGCTGTAAGTAATAAAGAAAGTAGTTTTTTCATAAGTTTTCTCCTTTGATTTGTTTTAGTTTTATAAAATATTTAAATTTGACCGTTTTAAGTAAATAAAAAACCGACCTGAAACAGGTCGGTAAAAATTTTCCACACGCGAAAATTTGACGCTGTTAACAGTACCGCATCATTAAATTACCGATATTATAATAATAAGAGTAAGTTAACTGTAAGAACATAAAATTCTCTCCGTCAAATCAATTTATGGCTATAGTTTAGCATACATTTTTATATATGTCAAACAATTTTTTACACTTTTTGCAAATTAGAATTAATTATTTTTGTAGCTTTGGGTTTTGAAAGTGTATTTTTATATAATTGATAAAGTGCGCGTATACACGCGTACGCGTAAAGAAAAAACGCACCTTAGAAGATTTGAGTAACTTCTTAAGTGCGTTTAATTTGCTATAAATTAGTTTTTATTCTTTTTGCAGTTGCCCTTGTTTTTACCTTCGCCGTGCTTACAATGCCCGTCTCCGTGATGATGGCCGCATCCGCAATCTTCGCCGTGGTGGTGTTCGTGGTCGCAATCGCAATCTTCGCCGTGGTGGTGATGACCGCAACAGCATCCACCTTCTTCAAGTTCTTCTGCTTCGATAGAGTCTGCTTCTTCTTCCATTTCACGGCAGAATTGTTCGTATACGTTTTCAAGTAAAGCGTGGTCTTCAACGGGAAGTAAAATTTCTTCGCCCTTTTCGTCTTTAGTTACTTCAAAAATAACCACTTCTTCATCTGCTAAGCCTTCGATTTCTTCCGCCGGCATAAAGAAAGCGTACCATTTATTTAAATATTCGGTGCTACCAACGTGAAAAAACTTAAGGTGTCTGCCTTGATCATCTACTAAATCGATTAAATCTTCATCTTCGGTATAAATTTCGGGATTTTTGTCTGTTACCATAATTATTTACTCCTTTAAGGTTTGTTTATTAGTTTGCGCTATTTATTAGCATTTTCTTTTGCAATTTTTCTTAGGTAATCTTCTAAAATAAAAGTCGCAGCGATTGCATCAACGAATTTTTTACGTTTTTCCCTGCTCATATCTTCGCTAATAAGTACGCGATGCGCTTCCATAGTAGAATACCTTTCGTCTTGAAATTCAACGGGCAAGCGAGTTGCTTGCTTTAAACGCTCTACAAAATAAAGCGTTCTTTCGGTTTGTTCTGAATGAGTGCCATCTACGTTTAAAGGAAGCCCGCAAACTATACCGCTTACACTTCTTCCTTCCGCAGCAGAAGCAAGATACTTAACGTCTTCTTCTATATTTTTTCGGTGGTAGGTTTCCACCGGTAAAGCCATACTTCCAAATGGATCTGAAACGGCAATACCTATTCTTTTGTTGCCTATGTCGAACGCAATATATCTTTTTACCATAGCACTTTTTTAAAGTTATTATCTTTTACTTTACATAAAGTATACCACAGTAAAGTTATTTTGTCAAAAGATTAAATGAAGAATATTTTTCAATAAAAGTTTATTTCATACCCTTATTTTATCCTTTTATTACGCAACTTATCCTTAATAATCGAACTATAGCCCTACTTTTTGTTTTTTAAAGCAAGTATAATATTCACTTTAAAAAATATAATTTACAATTAAAAATTTTAAACATAAAAAAACGCACTATTCTTCGCCTTTAGCAAAGTATAGTGCGCTATGCTTTTGTTTTTTTGATTTGCCCCTTAAGCAAAATACTTTAATGGGCGATTTGTGATTTATAAAATAACAAACTAATTTACGTTGTCGTCACGCTCTATAGAAATAATAAATTCATTATCAGTCATGATTTTATTTAATTTCGTGGATGAAAATTCTTTATCCGTATTTAGCGTTGCGCTATAGATAACGTTGCCGTTTTCGCGCTTTATAATCAAGTGATTAAATCTATCTACACCGAAGATGTTTTTGATTACTAAATTTTCTTTTTCATTTTGAATAAATTCAATCTTAATCGCGTAATAACGCTTTGAGTGAAATACTTTAAATGGTAGATGGAATAAACATTGTGCTACGATAATTACTATCGTTGCGCCTAAAGCGATAATGTATAATCTTCCGCCACACGCCATACCTACGCCAGCCGTAGCCCATACGCCAGCAGCGGTGGTTAATCCGTGAACTTCGTTCTTTCTGTAAACTATCATACCAGCGCCTAAAAAGCCCACTCCAGTTACTATTTGAGCCGCCACCCTTGCAGTATCCGCTTCAGGGCCAAAAGCGTATTTAGAAACTATCATCATAAGCGCCGAGCCTACACAAACGATAGTATGTGTTCTTATACCTGCTTCTTTAAATCTTATCTTTCTTTCAAAACCGATTAAAAATCCCAAAATTACAGAAAGGAGTAAATCGGGAAGTATGCCTAACTGATTAAGCACGGTTTGAAGTTCAAAACCTGACATTTTTTTCCTCCTATATCACGTTAATCGACCTATACGGTCATTTTTACTTTAAAATATCCGTTGCCTTTTCAAAGGTAAACGTTGGAATATGCGCGCCTGAAGCCCTTAACACTTCATCATATTTTACTTCACCTGTTAAAACGCAAACGGTATCTACACCCGCATTATTACCAGACGCTATATCGGTATATAACCTATCGCCGATAACAACGGTGTCTTGCTTTAAGCAGTTGAATTTTTTCATAACAGCAAATATCATTTCGGGTTGCGGTTTCCCTATGAAGTAAGGCGATTTACCTGTTGCTCTTTTTATGCTTTCGCACATAGATCCGCAATCTGGAATATAGCCGAATTCTACGGGGCAAACCCAGTCTGGATTAGTTGCGTAGTAAACGGGGCTAAAAAGGGTTAAAAGTTTACAGGTATTATATATCTTTTCGCCTGTAAATTCAGGGTCAAATCCAAGCAAAGCAACTTTTGCTTTTTCGTCGTATTCAGCGGTAACCGTTAAACCGCTTTTATATAATTCTTCAACGAATGATTTAGTTCCCTGCAAATAAATTAAGTCATTTGGGTGTTTTTCTTTAAGCAAAGAAATGCTAGCCTGCACAGAAGTGTAAAAATTTTCTTCGTTTACGTTCGTTAGCCCTAAACGGTGCAATTTTTGCACGTATGCTTGCAAAGATTTAGATGAATTGTTTGTTATAAATACGTATCTTGCCCCTTTTTTTGCAATATTTTGCAAAAGTTCGGGAATCCCTTCAAATAAATCGTCGTCTAAATAAATAGTTCCATCCATATCGAAAAGATAGAGTTTTTTATCTAAAAGGCGGGTTGCATCCTTTCCGTTATAATCTAGTAATTTTTTTATTTGATCCATTTACTATTTCCTAATTGCAGTTATCGGTTGCGATTAACGAAACTCCGTCGCAAATATCCTGGCAAAGAACTTCGCCTATTTTTATGGGCGTTTTAGGATGAATTTCGTTAACTTTCTTCATCGCTAATAAAACTTTAGCCTTTTCAATCGGCGCAGATGTTTTAACTGCAACAAGCGCCCCGTTTTGGCAACGAACGGTTGTGGTTAGCACCCTTTTGGGGCAAGTAATTTCGTTTTTAGCATACAACGCGCCACGAGGACAAGTGTTTCCGCTTACGCTTAATACTTCGTTATTGTTTGTTTCAACCGTTATATCACACCCCATAGGGCATTCAATACAGGTAAGTTTTTTTATTTCCTTCATTTTATATTCCTTCTTCTAACCAAACGGTTATATCCCCCGAAGCAGAAGAGATTTTTTCTTCCGCTATAATAAGAGTTTCCATCTCTCCGGGAACGGCAACAGCCTTTTTCTTAACTAAAAGTTCTTTATCTGCGCATCCAACCTTAATTACGCAGTTTTTAAACGTATTAGATACTCTAAAATATAATTTTACCTTTCCGCCTGCATTTTTATCTATCATTTGCGGAACTACGTAGTTTATATTCTTGCCGCTACAAACCTTTACGGCATCCTTGCTTAAACTGCCGTTTTTAACGTATTCTGCCGCTGATTTACCTGCAAGTTCGGCTTCTTCAGAAACGAAATCAACAAGATCGTGCACTTGCAAAACGTTACCGCAAGCAAATATGCCGTCAGTTAGAGTTTCGCGGTTTTGGAATACCACTGCACCCTTGGTTTTGGGCGACAACTGTACGCCTGCTTCTTTAGAAAGTTCATTTTCGGGTATTAGACCAACCGAGAATAAAACGGTGTCGCAATCAAAGTGCATTTCGCTACCTTCTATGGGAACGCGATTTTCATCTACTTTACTTATCACAACCCCCGTTACCCTTTTTTCGCCTTCTATTTTAGTGATTGTATGGTTAAGATATAGCGGTATATCAAAATCTTCTAAACATTGCTTGATATTTCTTTTAAGACCGCTTGAGTACGGCATAATTTCGCATACGGCAAGAACTTTTGCACCTTCTAAGGTCATTCTTCTTGCCATTATAAGCCCTATATCGCCAGAACCTAAAATAACTACGCGCTTACCGGGTAAATAGCCCTTTAAGTTCAAATATACTTGCGCCGTACCCGCTGAAAAAACACCTGCCGGGCGAGTACCCGCCACGTTTAAAGCTCCGCGACTTCTTTCGCGACAACCCATAGCGAGTATAACGGCCTTTGCTTGAAGTTCGTAAATACCTTCTTCGGGGCTCATGAGAGTTAAAACTTTATCTTGCGATAAAGATAGAACTGTAGTTTGAGTTAAAACGGTTATATCGCGCTTATTTACTTCTTCTATAAACCTTGCGGAATATTCTGGCCCGGTTAAACTTTCTTTAAACGTTTGAAGTCCGAAACCGTTGTGTATGCATTGATTTAAGATACCGCCAAGCTTGCCGTCTCTTTCAATTAAATATACGCTTTTTGCACCGTTGTCGTAAGCCGAAATTGCAGCCGAAAGACCTGCAGGTCCACCGCCGATTATAGCGACGTCGCATTGTTTAATCATTTGCTCACCCCCACGATTAAGTTTGAACCTTCACCGCTTTTCGTTACTTTCTCAAAAGGAATTTCTAACTCTCTTGCTATTATTTCTGCAACTTTGGGTTGGCAAAAACCACCTTGACATCTACCCATGCCTGCGCGAGTTCTGCGCTTAATCGCATCCACGCAAGTAGCAGGGGGATTAGACTTAATAGCCGAAACGATTTCCCCTTCGGTGATCTTTTCGCACTTGCAAACTATTTTTCCATATGCGGGATTACTCTTTATAAGATCTATTTTTTGCTTAGTAGATAGATTTCTAAAAAACAGTTCTTTTTTGCGAACGGGATTGAATTTTTCGTTCGGTTTTAATGCAATAAGTGAGCCTATAAGTTCGTTAACAACATATTCGGCTATTGCTGGCGAAGAAGTTAACCCGGGTGACTCAATACCCGCAACGTTAATTAAATTATTAACTGTTTGGCTTTTTTCAATTATAAAATCATGGCGGTCACAGTAAATTCTAGTACCGGTAAAAGAAGTGATCGTGTTCCAAAGTGGAACGTTTTTACACATCTTTTTAACCTTTGAAATAATAAACTCGTAACCTTCTTTATTCGTTGTAGTATCGTTTAGGTCTTCACATTCTTCCGCAGTTGGACCAAGTAAAACGTTGCCGTCTACCGTTGAAGTAACAAGAATTCCCTTGCCCTTTTTAGTGGGGGTAAAAAATAGAGTATCGTTTACAAAATGCTCTTTATCTAAAAGAATATACTGCCCTTTTCTAGCGCCGACAGTAAAAGAATTATCGCCTAAAAGATTTGCTACCTTTTGCGTGCCTTTACCACAAGCGTTGACGATTATCTTGCTTTTAACAATTTCTCCTTTTGCGCTCGTCAAGCAAAAACCGTCGACTTCTTTTTCTATTTTTTCAACGTCGAACGAAGTATACAGTTTTGCGCCGTTATCCATAGCGTTACCTATTGAAGCAATCGCTAAATCGTAAGGGCAAACTATTCCGCCCGTAGGCGCGTAAAGAGCGCAAATAGCCTCGTCGGAAATATTAGGTTCTTTTTCACGCAAGGTCTTTTGGTCTATAATTTCAAGCCCCGTTACCCCGTTTTTCTCACCACGAACCTTTAATTCTTCTAAAATATTTTTTTCTTCTTCATTAAAAGCAACTACTAAAGAACCGTTATTTAAATATTTAACGCCAAGTTCTTCGGTAACTCTTGGCATCATATTACTCCCAAGAACGTTAAACTTTGCCTTTAAAGAACCTTCTTTTGCATCAAATCCCGCATGGACTATTCCGCTGTTTGCCTTACTTTGCCCCATGCAAACGTCGCTTTCTTTTTCGAGCATTGCGCAAGAAATATCGTAGCGGGTAAGCTCGCGCAAAATAAGACCGCCAACTACCCCTCCGCCTATTACCACAACGTCAAACATAATACTTTCTCCTAACAAGTTGAATTATTTTTTGTGCGTCTGTTTTAGCTGTTTAAAAATAACCGCTATAAAGTACCGCGACGTAAAAAAAGTAAAAACGCCTTAATTTTTAATTAACCGAGATATTTCTTTAAGTCTTCAACCCTATCTAATCTTTCCCATGGGAATTCATTTCTGCCAAAGTGACCGTAAGCGGCAGTTTTTTTATAGATGGGTTTGCGCAAATCTAAGGTTTTGATGATTGAATACGGTCTTAAATCGAATTCCTTATTGATGATTTCACAAATTTTATCGTCGCCGATTTCGCCCGTGCCCTTTGTATCTACGAATAAAGAAACGGGACGAGCAACGCCTATTGCATAAGCAACTTCGATATGACATTCTTTTGCAAGACCTGCAGCAACTACGTTCTTTGCGATATATCTCATCATATATGAAGCGCTACGGTCTACTTTAGTGGGATCTTTACCGCTAAACGCGCCACCGCCGTGCGCGCAACTTCCACCGTAGGTATCAACGATAATTTTTCTACCGGTTAAACCGCTATCTCCGTGAGGTCCGCCTATTTCAAATCTGCCCGTGGGGTTAATGAAATATTTGGTGTTTTCGTCAACCAACTCAGCGGGAACGGTATGATCTATTACTAACTTCTTAATATCTTTGCGAAGTTGTTCGGTGGTAACGCTTTCTGAATGTTGCGTAGAAATAACCACAGCTTCTACTCTTACCGGTTTTCTTCCTTCGTATTCAATGGTTACTTGTGATTTTCCGTCCGGACGCAAATAATCAACTAAACCGCTTTTTCTAACTTCGGTAAGTCTTCTTGCAAGTTTATGTGCAAGAGTTATGGGGAGCGGCATATATTCTTCGGTTTCATCCGTAGCGTAACCAAACATCAAACCTTGATCGCCCGCACCGATTTTATCGGCAATTTCACCGCTTTCACGGTGTTCAACTGAATTGTTTACGCCAAGAGCGATATCTGCGCTTTGTTCTTTGATTGCTGTTAAAATAGAACAAGTATCACAGTCGAATCCGTACTTTGCTCTATCGTAACCTATTTCGCGTATAGTTTCCCTTGCAACGTGTGAAATATCTACGTAGCAATCGGTGGTAATTTCGCCCGTAACTAAAACCAACCCAGTGGTGGCGATACATTCGCAAGCTACTCTTGCATTTTCGTCCTTTTCTAAAATAGCGTCTAAAACCGCGTCTGAAATTTGGTCACAAATTTTATCAGGATGCCCTTCTGTAACACTTTCACTCGTAAATAGTTTTCTCATAGTATATATCCTTTTCGTTTTATTAACTGATTTGTAAAATCTAGTAAAAATAATTTTTCCAGTCAGTATATTATATACCAAATAAAAACATTTGTCAATTATAAATAAAAGTGTTAAAATATATATAAATATATTATTTTAATTGCAAGGGCATCTTTTGTTCTTTTTTGCCTTTGCAACCTTGTTATCGGGAGTTATATGAGTGATATATGCACCCTTTGCCCCAACGCTTGCAAAGTTGATAGATCTACTAAAAAAGGCGTTTGCGGGGAACTTAATAAAATGCGTATTGCAAAATATTATCTTCACCCCTATGAAGAGCCTTTTATAAGCGGTGAAAAAGGTAGCGGAACGGTATTTTTTAGCGGTTGCCCGCTAAAGTGCGTTTTTTGCCAAAATTACGAACTTTCTAGATCTAAACGCGGTAAAGAAATTACACCTAAAGAACTTGCCGATATATTTAAGGAACTTGAAGATATGGGGGCGCATAATATCAACCTTGTTAACCCATCACACTTTATTGACCAAATAGAGCGTGCGGTTGCAATTTATAAGCCACGTATCCCCATAATTTATAACACACACGGCTATGAAAGCATTAATTCCTTAGAGAGGGCCAACGCCTTTGTGGACGTTTATTTACCCGATTTAAAGTTCTTTTCTAACGCGCTAAGCAAACGATATACCAAGGTTGAAAACTATTTTGAACACGCTTGTAAAGCGATTAAATTCATGATGCAATCTAAACCCACCGTCGTTGAAAACGGCATTATCAAACAAGGGGTTTGCGTTAGGCATTTAGCACTTCCGCTATGCGTAAAAGACAGCGTTGAAATAATTAACTGGTTTAAACAAAACCAAGAAAACGGAGCGTATCTTTCGCTGATGTCGCAGTACACCCCATTTGGCGAAATAGAAAAATTCCCAGAACTGCAAAGAACGCTTACTAAAGGGGAATACGATAGACTAACAAGCGCCCTTTTCGAAAGCGGTATCAAAAATTGTTTTATTCAAGAAAGAACTTCGGCTAAAACGCAATTTATTCCCAAGTGGGATTTTTAAGAAGTAACTTAACTAATTTTTTACATAATTTTCCGCTTTTTTTAGGCGGCAAACGATCGAGCTCGGCATATGGATCTTTTAACTTTTTAAGTTGATTTTTATTCATACATTTATTGTTTATTTTCGCATAACTATTTATTCATTTTGCAAGGAGATTTATTGATGTTAAACATAGGAAACGACTGGGACGAAATACTTCGCCCACTTATTGAAAGTGAACTTTATCGCTCTATACGGGGGTTTTTAAAAGAAGAATACTCCACAAAAATAATCTATCCACCTTCTAAAGATATATTCAACGCCTTTAAATATACCCCCTATAACGAAGTAAAAGTAGTTATTCTTGGGCAAGACCCTTACCACGGCGAAGGGCAAGCCCACGGGCTTTGTTTTTCCGTTCAAGAAGGAATAAAACAACCGCCTTCGCTTGTTAATATCTTTAAGGAAATTAAAAGCGATTTAGGAATAGAACCGCCGAAAAGCGGATGCTTGACAAAATGGGCAAAGCAAGGGGTTATGCTTTTAAACACTACCCTTACCGTGCGTGAAGCAACGCCGAACTCGCATAGCAAATGCGGTTGGCAAGAATTTACAGATGAAGTTATTAAACTTCTTTCTAAGCGTGAACAACCTATGGTGTTTTTACTTTGGGGCGCAAACGCCCGTTCCAAAAAACAGTTAATAGACTGTTCTAAACACCTTGTTTTAGAAAGCGCACACCCAAGCCCTCTTTCGGCATACAACGGTTTTTTTGGCAATAAACACTTTTCAAAAACAAATGAATTTTTATTAAGTCAAGGTTTAATGCCGATAGACTGGAATTTAAACTAAAATATTTTCTTTTTTATATAAAAAGTCACGATAATCGTTCTATATCGTGACTTTTTTGTTTTTAATCATAACTTTTTATAAATCATTTTATGTAAATTTAACTTTATTTTTTATTTCATCATATAAATCGCCCGCACCTACTATGGCAATACAATCGTAATCTTTAGAAATTGCGTTTAATATCGCAGGGGCGTTTTCTTTATCACCTGCGTAAACGCAACCGCCTATATTTTCACACAATCTTTTTGCGCTCCCCTGATAATCGTATTTTTCACGTGCGCCGTAAGTATCATAAAGAAACAAATTGCTTATAGGCGATAAAACGCTTTTAAATTCTTTAAATAATCTTGACGTTCTTGAATAGGTGTGCGATTGAAAAAAGAGCGCAAATTTTGGATATCTACTTTCAAGCATTTTTACGCAGTTTTTTATTTGGCTTGGATGATGAGCGTAGTCAGCAAAAATCGTGCATCCGTTTATTCTACCCATAATTTCCTGTCTTCTATATATCCCCTTAAATTCAGATATGCCCTTTATTATTTGTTCTTCTTTTATTTTAAAAACTTCGCAAACGGCTATCGCGCCCAAACAATTTGTTACGTCGTGGGGGTAAAAAGAATTCAGTTTTACTTTAAAACGTGCCCCTATAGGTCGATTAACGATAAATTCAAGCCCTTCATCACAAACACGAATATCGCTTGCATAATAATCTGCATTGCTATTATTTAGCGAAAAAGTAATACCGCCTTCCAAACATAATTGCTTTTGTTCGTATACAACTACCGGAACGTTAGCTCGCGATAAATAGGCGGAAAATTCTTGATATAAATTATTTATATTGCCGTAACTTTCTAAATGGTCGTCTTCTACGTTTAATAAAAGAGCAACGGTAGCGTTAAAGTTAGCGACGTTTTTTTTATATTCGCAAACTTCGCTTATAAAAACTTCTTTACCGTTGCCGTATAAATTCCCCAAAACTTTATCTAACCCGCCGATATGCGCACAAAAATCTTTTGAAGCACTTTTAAAAATATGCGATATTATAGCGGTTGCCGTAGTTTTTCCGTGAGTACCAGCCACCCCTACCCTTTGCGGATAGGTGCTTGCAATCTCCCAAAGCAATCTACTTCTGGTTATAAATGGTTTGCCAAGTTTTTTCAATCTTACTATTTGTTGATCGCTTTCGTTTATTGCTGAACTAACCACCGCTAAATCGCAGGTTAACATTTTACTGTTATCGTTTATTACAATACCTTGCTTTTGCAACTCATCCGTAATGGGAGATATAACCCTGTCGTAACCGCTGACGTTAAACCCCCTTCTATGTAAAAAGAGTGCAAGCGCACTCATACTGATACCGCCTATACCAACAAAATACAGGCTAAAAATCCCATCTTTTTGCATTATAATACCCACTTATACTGTATTTTATGCATAAATATACTCTAAATTCTATATTTGATAAAATTTTTTTAATTATTTTTAAACTTAACCCCTTTTTTAATTGAAATTGTATACAATTTATAGTATTATATATTCACATAATACTTATTGCAACTGGTTACACTAAATTAGGGAGAGATACCAATGAACATCACAGACGTAAGAGTCAGACTAATCCAAAAAGAAGATAGCAAATTAAAAGCAGTTGCATCAGTTACTATTGAAAACGCAATTGCAATTCACGACATCAAGATAATTGAAGGTCCTGAAAGTTTATTTATTGCAATGCCTTCTAAAAAAATAGGAGAAAACGAACATCGTGATATAGTTCATCCTATTAATGCTGAAGCTCGTGCAGAACTTATGAACGTTGTTATGGACGCATACAATAAAGAAATCAACGCCTAACTAAATTTACTGCACGGAAGAACCCGAGAAATTCGGGTTTTTTTACTATTCTTTATTTTTTTTATTTTAATTACTGTTTTACTTATAATATACCAACTAAACTTTTTATGATATACTTATAAACAAATATAGATTTCAATAGGCGATTTATGAACAAAAGCATATTTAAAGTTTACATAAAAAACATAATCTTGCCTTGCTTGATATTCAGTTTGATAACGGGAATTCTAACTGCGGGCGTAGTCGTGTTATATAAATACCTTGCTAACTTGGTTATAAACTACTCTCATCAGGTTTATTCATTCTTAAAAGGCAACCTTGTTTATCTTCCGTTAGCAATAGTCGTATTATATTTCATCGCAATAGGACTGCACTATTTATTTCGCTTTGCGCCCGATAGCAAAGGGGGCGGAATTGCAACTGCAATAGCTTTTATTCGCGGACTTGTAACCTTTAAATGGCTTCGCACTTTAATAGGCGTGTTATTTAGTTCGCTTATAACCTTTTTTATAGGCACGCCACTTGGCAACGAAGGCCCTTGCGTTTTAGCAGGCGCTACCGTTGGGCGTGGAGTTATCAGTATTGCAGGCAAAAAAAGTAAAGCGTGGGACAAATACATTATGACTGGCGGGGCTTGCGCGGGCTTCGCAACCGCTACTAATGCACCTATTTCGGGCATACTGTTTGCTATTGAAGAAGCGCACCACAGACTTTCGCCCATGATTCTTATGGTAGCGGGCGCAACTGTTACTTTTGCACTTATCACTTCACACTACTTATGCTTATTACTTGGCGTATCAAGCGAATTATTTAGTTCGCTTGCACCTATAACCTTGCAGGTTTCTGAACTTTGGTTGCCACTTATTATAGGAATAACGAGCGGATTTTTTAGCGTTGGATTTATAAAATGTTTAAAACTTTTAAGAAAAGCGCTTTCAAAACTTGTTAAACCAAGCAAAAAAACCCTTTTTATCTTACTTATTTTTATATTTACCGTAATCTTGGGTTGTATATCCGAAAACTTTATAGGCACGGGGCATCATCTTATTGAATCTATTTTACAACCGACAAGCATCACTATATTTACCCTTATTTTAGCCCTTGTTGTAAGATTTATATTAACTGGCGCGGGCAACTGTTCGGGCATTACCGGCGGTATGTTTATACCAACCCTTGCCTTTGGCGCGTTGCTTTCTGCCGTTATAGCAAAGATTTTGGTTTCAACTAATATCTTAGGCGAAGAATATTACCAAGTTATAGTTCTTTTAGGCATGACTGCATGCTTTTCTGGCCTTACGAAAACACCGCTTACTGCAATAGTTTTTGCATTTGAAGCACTTTCTTTATCATCTAACTTATTATCCGTTGCAATAGTGGCAATTTCCGCTTATATAGTTTCTGAAATATTCTGCCCAAAATCGGCAAACGACGAAATTATGGAAATGCGCGTTGAAGAAGAACAGGAAGGTAAAACTTCTCAACTAATAGACGCAACAGTTGAAGTTAAGGAAAATTCTTTCGTTGTTGGCAAACAAATTCGCGACGTTTTATGGCCAAACAATCTTTTCGTTTTATCACTTAAGCGAAGTGATAAGCGCCCAGAAATAGACGAACACGGCGAAAAGAATATGTATCCCGGCGACGTGTTGCACGTTAGATATTCAACTTATAATCCAGCGCAAACGCGCGAAGAACTTATCGCACTTGTTGGCGAACAAAATTACACCGAAGAAGAATGTGAATACAGATAACCTTTATGGCGATTATGCAATAAAGTAAAACAAACAACTATACTAAAAACAAATCTTATAAAACAAAGTTAAAACCCCCGTTAATCGTGCTATAACGGGGGTTATTCTTTTTTAGGGCATAAAAAAACCATCTTGTAATAAGATGGTTTTTTGTTTTTTAATTATTACTTACCTTCTTTTTCTGCAAGAGCAGCAAGTCTTTCAAGTTCCTTAACGGGAACGTATGCTTTAGTGCCTTCGCCTTCTAAAATAGTAAGTTCGGTTTCTTTATCGAAAAGATGTGAGTGCATTGCATCGATAGCAAGTGCAATTCTTTGACCGCGTTCGGTTTTAGTTCTTGAATCTACGCGAGCGATCATTTGTTTTTCGCTATCTACAAGGCTCTTAATCTGTTCTGATTCTTCGCTTTGACCGTTATCGAATACGCAGTAAAGTTGAGTTTCTGCACCGAGTTTTTCAACTACGTCTACAACAACTTTAACGGTGGTTTCGGGAGATTCAGCGATAAATGCTTCTTCGTCGTGCATGTCTTCAGGACGAACACCGAAAGTAACTGCCTTACCGGTATTTAAATATTGATCTAAATCGATAATCTTATCTGATTTTTCTTTAGGAAGAACAACGGTGTTACCTTCGAATTCTACGCATACTCTATCGGGAGTACCTGTTAGAACAGCATCAAAGAAGTTCATTTGGGGAGTTCCGATAAAGCCTGCAACGAATTTATTAGCAGGGAAATCGTATAATTTTTGGGGTGCGTCTACTTGTTGAATGAAACCGTCTTTCATAACAACGATTCTAGTACCCATGGTCATTGCTTCTACTTGGTCGTGAGTAACGTAAATGAAAGTGGTTGCAAGACGGTGGTGAAGCTTGGTAATTTCGGTTCTCATTTGAGCACGAAGCTTAGCGTCTAGGTTAGAAAGGGGTTCGTCTAGTAAGAATACCTTAGGTTCACGAACGATTGCTCTACCAAGAGCAACCCTTTGCTTTTGACCACCTGATAATGCTTTAGGCTTTCTTTGTAAATAAATTTCAAGACCTAAAATTCTTGCTGCTTCTTTAACTCTTGCATCGATTTCTGCCTTGGGCATTTTACGAAGTTTAAGACCGAATGCCATGTTATCGTAAACAGTCATGTGGGGATATAATGCGTAGTTTTGGAAAACCATCGCGATATCTCTATCTTTAGGTTGAACGTCGTTCATAAGTTTGCCGTCGATATAAAGTTCACCGTCGGTGATTTCTTCAAGACCAGCAATCATACGAAGAGTGGTAGATTTACCGCAACCAGAAGGACCTACGAATACGATAAATTCTTTGTCTTCGATATCAAGGGTAAAGTCAGTAACAGCGGTAACGCCACTTTGATATACCTTATAGATATCTTTAAGTAATAAACTTGCCATACAATTTTCCTCCAATAAATACGTGTTGATTTAACGTCTATAACTATTTTAACATATTTTATATTTTTTTGCAATAGGCAAAGTGTATAATTTGCAATCATCCTTTTGTATATATTGCACTAAAATTTATTCAAAATATAGTTAAGTTTTTTATGTAAAAGTCAATTTTTTGCGGTTTTTACAATAAAAAAACAGTTTTATATATTCAAACATCTTTCATACCCTAATTTTAATATAAAAACCTGAATTTTTGTTTTAGTACAATTCGACGACAATATTCATCAATATCAACGGGGGTAAAACACTTAAAAAACTGCCTAAATATTATTTTTTGCCAAAAACAATCTTTTTAACGGTTTTTTTATAAAAAAGATTGAAAGTAAGAAAAAAATTTGCTATAATATATAATGTTAAACAAAA
>JAZOCA010000149.1:0-7253 GCA_045596285.1 Christensenellaceae bacterium
AAGAATGGACGATGATGATATTGCTAAACCAGATAGATGCAAACATGAAATAGAATACCTCAGTGAGAATTCGGATTGTGTGCTTGTCGGCGCACACATGAACGAGTTTGAAAATGACCCCAATTTGGCAATTCGTGTAAAAAAAGTTCCTATAGGTTATGATAATATTAAAAAATATGCTCGTCGTAGAAATCCTTTTAACCATTCGACGATAATGTTTCGAAAATCTGCGGTGCTTGAGGCGGGAAATTATAGTGAAATGAGGACGAATCAAGATGTTGAATTGTGGGTTCGCATGCTAAATAAAGGATATCGTTGCGAGAACATAGATGAGATATTGGTTGATTTTCGTTTTGATGGCAACACGCTTGAGAGGCGTAAAGAATGGAAGAATACCAAATTAATGATAGATATTTGGAAACAATTCAGAAAAAACAAATACTGTTCTTATTGGGATTATGTTGTCGTAAAATGGGTGCAAATTGCCATTTATATTATGCCAAAGAAACTCCTGAATTGGGTTTATAATAATTTGCGTTAATCAAAGGCTGATTATAAAATTGATTTAACAGAGGAAGGATTTGTGAAAATAGGTTTTGTTGTTCCGCGAATGGGGGGCGGCGGCGCGGAAAGAGTGATTTCTCTTTTGGCGAATGAATTTGCAAAAGAAAACGACGTTTCTCTCATAACGCTTGTTGCGGGCGAAAGTTTTTATTCTTTGGATAATAAAATAACCGTAGAAAGCGTAGGTGTTTCAGTAAACAGAAAAAATAAATTATCGACGTTTTTTAGTCAACTCTTTTTCTTGCCTAAAGCGTTTTTCGTATTGCGAAAAAAATTAAAAGCCCAAAAATGTGACGTAGTTGTTTCCATGCTAAAAGAAACGGATATTTTAGTTTATCTTTGTAGGAAAAGCGGACTAAAGTTTAAGCACGTCTGTTCGGAAAGAAACGACCCAACAACTAGAAAGAAGGCTACAAGACGAATATTAAATAAAGTATATAAATCTTCTGATTTGTTCGTGTGCCAAGGGAAAACTGTTTATGACTATTACTCTAAGGTTAAAGATGAGAAAAAGAGGATAATTGCCAACCCGATAAACGGTGATAATTTACCAGATAGGCTTGTTGGAGAAAGGCGAAGAGTCGTATCGGTTGGTAGGCTAGACAAGCAAAAGAATTTTCCTCTTATTATTAAAAGTTTTGCGAAGTTGCCAGATAAGTTTGATGAATATATTCTTGATATTTATGGAGAGGGACCGGAGAGACCTTATTTGCAAGGCCTCATTGATGACGAGAAGATGTCGGATAGAATAACGCTGTGCGGGGCAAAACAAAATTTGCTTTCACAAATAAACGACGCGGATTTATTCGTGTTGCCTTCTAATTACGAGGGTTTCCCGAACGCACTCTTAGAGGCTATGGCGATAGGCTTACCGGTTATAAGCACTGATTTTTCAACGGGTATTGCTAGAGAGTTGATATTGCCTGAAAATGGGCGTGTGGTTCCCGTCGGGGATGAGGAAAAAATGACAGAAGCGCTCTGCGAATTGCTAGAAGACGGCGAACTTAGAGAAAAAATGGGCAAAAATAATCGTGAAAAGTGTAAAGAGTTTTATATTCCTGAAATAATTCAGAAATGGAAAGATGCAATCAATGAACTTTTTTAAAAAAGGAGAATAGTTTTGAATAATACGGTTAAAGAAATTGTGAAGAAACTGGTGGGATTGCTACCTACTAAAATGTGGCTATCGTGGAGATTTAAACAGCGCGTTGGTTATAAAATGGATTGGAAAAATCCAAAAACGTTTAATCAGAAAATTCAATGGTTAAAAGTGTATAATAAGAAAGAAGAATACACTCAAATGGTCGATAAAGCAGAGGCAAAAAAATACGTGGCGGAAAGAATAGGCGAGGAGTACATTGTGCCAACACTTGGGGTGTATAATAAATTTGACGATATAAATTTTGAGGAAATGCCGCAAAGATTTGTGATTAAATGCACGCACGATAGCGGTGGACTAGTTATCGTTAGAGATAAAGCTTCTTTTGATAAAGTGAAGGCAAAGAAAAAAATTGAAAAAGCGTTAAAAGTGAATCCCTATACGGTTGATAGGGAATGGCCCTATAAAAACGTTAAACCAAGAATAATTGTTGAGCAGTATCTTGAAGATAGCAAAACAAGTGAATTGAGAGATTATAAGTTCTTTTGTTTTAACGGCGAAGTAAAGGCGTTGTTTATTGCAAGTGATAGATATAAAGAGGGCGAAGAAACAAAATTTGACTTTTTTGATGCCGAATATAATCACTTGCCGTTCACCAACGGACACCCGAACGCAAGTGTTGTTCCAGAAAAGCCTCAACAGTTTGAACTAATGAAAGAACTTGCAAAAGAACTGTCTAAAGGAATACCACACGTTAGGGTGGATTTTTACGAGGTTGATGGTAAGGTTTATTTTGGAGAATTAACCTTTTCTCATTGGAGCGGAATGACTTCTTTTGATCCAATTGAGTGGGATTATAAGTTTGGCGAGTGGATAGACTTGCCTTGCAAGAATTAGATGAATTCGAACAACAAATACATTAACCATTTTGCAATTTGTGTTATAGTAAAATTAGGGTTTTTGAATGTGCTTGTTAAGGGGAAGGTATGAAAATTTCTATGTTCATAGGTGCACTCACTGGCGGTGGTGCGGAGCGTGTATTGTGCAATTTGGCAAATTATTTACAAGAACACAATCATGACGTCACGATTATCACGATGTCCGAAACTAAAGAAAAATACGCACTAAACGAAAATGTAAAAGTTACCAATTTATTGAGTTTAAGAGAGAGAAAAAATAAATTTTTTGGGTTGTTTAAGCGTATATGTAGGCTGAAAAAGTATTTGAAAACTTCTAATGCGGAAGTATACGTGGTTTTTTTACCCATCACTATTGCTTTTATGTTGTTTTTTAGACGACTAATAAAAGTGCCTGTTATTGCCTCCGAGAGAGGTGATCCAGCAGCATATTCAAAAAGCAAAAAGTTCTTAATGAGGTATTATGGCAAACGTGCCGACCTTTGGGTTTTTCAAACGGAAGATGCTGCTAAATGGTATGAGGGTGTTGCAAAGAAAAGCGTAGTTATTCCAAACGCTATTAACCCTGCGTTTATTCGTGAACCATATTTAGGAGTTAAGGAAAAAAGTGTAGTTGCGGCGGGAAGATTGTGTGGACAGAAGAATTTCGCTCTACTTATAGAAGCTTTTTCACGGATTTCTGATGAATTCAACGATTATAAATTAAAAATCTATGGAAAAGGTCCTCTTGAAACTCAATTAAAAGAACTTGCCGAAAGAAAAGGGTTAAGCGATAGAGTTGAGTTTATGGGATACGTTGATAATATGCCCGAGCAACTTGAAAAAGCAAGTTTATTCGTGCTTTCTTCTGATTTTGAAGGTATGCCTAATGCGCTTATGGAAGCGATGGCTTTGGGGCTTCCGTGTGTTTCTACCGAATGCCCTTGTGGTGGCCCTAAATTTTTGATTAAAGATAAGGAAAATGGGTTGCTTGTCCCAGTAAATAACGCAGAGGCTATGGCTTCTGCGATCAGGGAGATGCTAGCAAACGAAGAGTTTCGTAATACTTGCGGTAATAATGCTAGAAAAATTGTTGAAACGTTGAACCCGCAGAAAATTTACGGAACTTGGGAAAAAGTTATTGAAGAGTCTACAAAATAATTTGGATATGAAGAAAAAAGAAAATTCATTGAAAACAAATAATAAAACAAGAGTTGCTATTGTATGCAGCAACATGGGTGTTGGCGGCGGAGAAACTATAGCAGCCCGCCTTTGCACTTACGTTAATTCTAACAAGTTTGAAGTAAAACTTTTTATTATTGGTGAGTATCAAGACAATCAAATAGCAAGCCTATTAAAAGAAAACAACGCGCAATATTTTTGCGTCGGTGCAAGGTCTGGTTTTACTTTTAGGAATTATAAAATATTTTCAAAAGCGATGAAAGAATTCAAGCCGGACGTTGTTCACGCACATTTAGACGTAACGTATTCGTGGGTGTGGACGCTCTTACACTGCAAACCGCTTATTTTTACTTTGCATAGCAATCCTTTTAGATGGAAAGACAAGCGTGTTCAATTTTTAATGAAGCTCAAAGCACTTCAGGGAAAACTTAAAGTTATCGGCTGTGCTAAAATTATTGCAGAGTATGCAAAAGAATGTTATAAAATATCAGATAAAAAAGTCGGCTATATTTATAATCCGATAGAAACGGAAAAATATCACGAAGGTGCAAAATTTGACGGTGTCGTTAAGTTTGCGTACGTGGGTAGATTTAGCAAAGTAAAGAACCAAAAGTTATTGATATCAGCTTTTTCAGAACTAGAAAAGAGGCATTCAAGCGTTCAACTATCTTTAGCGGGCGATGGCCCTCTTTTTGAGGAAATTCAAAATTTTGCTAAGGAAAAAGGCTGCAAGAATATCAACTTTCTTGGCAACGTATCTGACGTTCCATGTTTGTTGGCGGAAAGCGACGTGCTAGTGCTATCTTCTGATTCAGAGGCGTGCCCAGTGGTTATTTTGGAGGCAATGGCTTCTGGTTTACCGATAATTGCCACAAACGTTGGCGGCGTTCCTGAATTAGTTACTGATAACGGCTTCGTAGTTGAAAAAGGAAACGCCAAAGCGTTTACTGAAGCGATGGCAAAAATGGTTGAAGACATAGAAAATGCTAAAATCATGGGTAAGAAATCTTTGGAGTATGCAAAGCAATATGATAAAGAAGTTATAGCCAGACAGTATGAGCAAGAATACTTAAAGTTTATTAAAGTGGAGAAATAATGGTCGAAAAATTTCGTTTTTTTTCAAAAGAATTCTTTTTAATTGCATCATTCTTAATACTTCTGGTTTTGAAGGATTTTGTTGGCGTTTCAATTCCGTCCATTCTTTTTACAGTGGTGTGGTTTGCAATAATCCTCTTTTGTAGCACCAGCGTCGGAGGGGCTTTTTCAATAGCCTCAGTTATATGTTTTGCAAGTACCATATCTATAACTATACCTATCGTTTTTTACATGGTTGTCGTTTTGGTAAGAAAAAAGAAGTTTGGTAGATTAAATCCTATATTTGCAATAAGCATTATCGTTGCAGTTATAGAATTAGCTAGATTATTTCTTTTGAAAGATGAGTCGTTTAACAATTACGTAAACACGATGTCGGTTGTTATTTTAACAGCGACTATTATAACTGGAATTTTGAATGGTGACGTTGAACCATCGATGTGCTTAAAGTTCTATTTAGGATTGTTCGTATTCTTATCTGTGGATATTATATGGGCGACGGCAAAGGTTGTCGGTAATATTGGTGGAATTATAAGCGGTAGTTTTAGAATTGGGCAGGTTGATTTGTTTGACTCTACCATGGAGGGCCTACTTGGCATGAACTCGAATGGTATTGCTCTTTTGGCGATGGTAGCGGTGGCGGTAATTCTTTTAATGTTTAATAAGCGCTATTTGTCACTGTTGTGGTCGATTATAGGAATTATATTTGCTGCATTCGTTGGCTTTATAACCGTGTCTAAAACGTTTATTCTCGTTTTTGCGGGAATGTATTTATTATATTTAATTTGGTATATTTTAAAATCAAACGGAAAAAACATTACTCCTATTTTTGTTTTAGCTGTTTCTATAGTGGCGCTTATAGTATTGCCGCAAACTACTATTGTAAAAAACGTGCTTGATAGGTTCTCATCGGGTGATTTAACTACCGGTAGAATAGACGTTGCAAACGAGTATCTTGATTTTATGTTTAAGGATTTTTCTAGAATCATACTTGGTTTGGGGCTTCAAAATATAACTATAAAATCTGGGTTCATGCACGTTCCTCACAATGCAATACTGGAAATTTTTGTTTGCTTTGGCATAGTGGGCATATTAATGTTTTCTGTGTATTTTATAAATTTGATCAAAATGAATATAGGATACAGAAAGAATAATAGTTTAGAGAAAGCGAACTTTATAAATTATTTGCCCATAATTGTTTATGCAGTATTTATTCAAAGTTTGCAGTTTATGAGAATTAACTATATATACGCAATGATAGCGATTGTTTTTGCATGTTTAACTTTGGTTAGCAACAAGAGAAAAGGGGATAAGTTTTAATGAAGCGAGTTTTGTTTGTTATAAATTCAAACCTTGTTAATGCAGGCGTCCCTAACGTATTGATGCAGATAGTCAGAAAACTAAGTGGTGAGTTTATCTTTGATATTCTTGTCGGCAATAGCACGGAAGGATATTACGATGAAGAGTTTTTGTCGTACGGCGGAAAAATATTTAGGCACGATTTAGTAGATTATTCAAAAAGCAAAGTTTTTTATGGTAAACGCGGAAAGCAGATTTATCGAAAGGTTATGGGGATTTTAAGGGAAAATAAGTACGATATCATTCACTGCAAGAATGGTGTTGAGGCGGGTTTTGCGTTAAAAGCAGCTCATAAAGCGGGCGTCCCCGTAAGGATAGTTCATTCTCACGGTACGTATATGATTAGAGGCAAGAATATATTTGCAAGATTATATAAATTATCCGGCATGAAAAAAGGCGTTAAGTATTCTACGCATAGATTTGCGTGCTCTAAGGCTGCGGGCGAAACGTTGTTTTTAGGAAATAAGTTTGAAAACGTCTTAAATCCATTAGACGTGAACAATTTCCTGAAAATCAATAAAAAAGAGCACGACTATATCGGACTATTGCAGATCGGTTATTATTGCAAGTTGAAAAATCAACTTTTTTCATTGAAAGTTTTGCAAGAAATTCTTAATAGAGGATATAAAGCGAAGTTGCGTTTTATTGGTTATGATAGTGGAAGTGGCTATATCAATAAAGTGACTAACGAAGTAAATAACAAAAATTTAACCGAGTACGTGGAATTTCTTCCGTCCGATTTTAATAAGAATGAGGTTTTGGAAACGACAGACTTTTTACTTTTGCCGTCAGAAAGTGAGGGGTTACCGTTGGTTGCGCTTGAAGCGCAATCTTCTAGAACGTATTGCATCGCATCTAGTAACGTGCCAGAAGACGTTGACATTGGTCTTTTTAATAGATTCCCTATCACTGGCGAGCAAGCACCTTCAGCGTGGGCGGAATTTATAATTCAAAATAAAGATTACGTCATAAATTTAAACATGGAAAAATTGCAATCTATAAATTGTGACGAATATATGAAGAAAACAACTGATATTTATTACGCTCCTGAAAAATTCGGG
>JAZOCA010000150.1:0-12972 GCA_045596285.1 Christensenellaceae bacterium
CCATGATTTATAGTTAGTGCCAAATGCCTTATTTAAAAATTCAGCATGAGTTTTTGCATAAATAAATTCTCCACTTTTCATAATTATTTCTCCTTTTTGAATGTTTTTTGTAGTTTCATTAAAAATAGTTTTAGATGAAATATCGTTTATGATTTGTTTTTGAGCTATATTATTTGACGTATCTGTATTAATGTTTTGTATTAAAACATCTGATTTTGTTATAACATCTATTTCAATTACTGCTTGTATTGCTTCAACGCATTTTTCAAGACGACCAAGTAATTCTTGTGCAACTCCAACCGTAAAAGGTTCTTTAGCGTGCAATACAGCATTACACATTCTGCGTATTACATGTATATCTGAAATAATAATTTCATTAAATAAAGAAGAAAATCTAGAATCTTTTACTGCCTCATTTAAATTAAATCTTTCCTTCCCGTTAGTAACCCATACCGGTTCTTTTCCATATTTTTTTAGCCATAACAATTTTACCGCTGCTTCTAGTGCTGTACGAATTGCCCCTGCGCAAGCTTGTGGCTCTTGAATAGAAGAATTTTTAGCTGCTTTATAGTTCTCTTTAATAATTGATATATATCCGCTTATTTTGTTAGTTTCCATTTTGCCCCCTAAACTTCTTTCCCTTAAAATTGATCAGACACTTTTATCCAATAACGAATCTCATTGTCGATACTATTTTCTTTATCATATTTATATATGCCTTCGAAAACAAAGTATCCATCATGCTTTGAGAATACAATTCTTTCAACATTATGCCTAACGTCAATCCTTAATCCGTTAAAATCATATTTACGTAAATTTTCTTCTACAATAATATTGCCTTTTTTATAATTTTTCCAATCATTGCGATTTTTATTGTCTATATGAATCATCCATATTCTTCTATTTGCATATTCATATACCGATTTCATCCATGCTTGATAATGTGTTCCTAACAAAGCATTTAATAATTCAGCGTTTGTTTCAACTCTAATAGTATCTCCACTCTTCATAATTGTATCTCCTATTAATTTCTATTCTCTTACGATTTGTTCAATAATGTACCCTAGTTGTTCAGCTCTTTTTATAAAATTGGATATATTTAAAATCCCCCATTGTGAGCACACTAGCATATTTCCATCGAGTAATCGTAAAATTTCATCTCCTTTTGCAAAAAACCTGACTTGATAATCTTTGCGTTGTTTTGCAATATGTTCGTATTCCACAACACCGATTGAGCCTTGTAGTGACTTGTCAAAAACCGTTTTTAAATCATTGCAAGTTATTGCTTGATTTTTTGAAACGTAATCTTTAAGCACGGCTAAAACAAGCTTATTTTTTAGATACACGTTGCCATTAAACATATATCTCGTTTTATCCCGTTGTAGGGGACGCTCTTCAACAAACATTTCTTTTGGAATTGTATTACTCGCAGTTTTTTCTTTTTTCAAAAGTTCTACTTCTTTTTCAAGTTTTACAATGCGATTAAGCATATCTAAAATTAATTCGTTATATTCCATTTCAACCTCCTTGCCTATATTATATACGTAAGACAACTAATTGTCAAGTGTTTTTTAGTGTTATTCAATGATATTTTATGTTTTTATTTGATTTATATTAAAATTTAAATATAAAATTAATACTTCGAACAATATTTTCAAGATTCAAATCCCACTAGGGCGTAGTTTTAGCATACATTGACTTAAAGTTTGTGGGACGAAATCTATCGTGGCTTCTTTTCTAAAAAATTGCATCAAAAAAGACCTATAAAAGCGTAAAAATGCTCTTATAGGTCTTTAATTTTGCTATAAAACGCCGATTTCAGCTTAAAAATAAATCACTTGCGGATTATGCGGAAAACCTATTGCATCAGAAAGCGGAACTGCTAAAAAACGGTTCGACCAAACGATACTATAAGTGTATGGGCAGAAAACACCTTAAAAATTGCAAAAAAACGATATTGCGAAAAGAACTTTTAGAAGACCTTGTTATTGATATAACCTTAAAAGTTTTAGACAATGAAAAAAATGCAGAAATGCTTCCTTATTAATAATTTTTGTATTATTATAGCACAAAACAATACGGCTTGCAATAGGTTATTTTTTTCAAATTTTTAGATAGCATTTATTCGACTACTTTTTGACATTTTGTATAAAAAAGCATGGAAGTATTCTTACGCAAGATTGATTAAATACTGCATATCTTCATCTGAAATAAGGAAATTTAGCGAAGCGTTTTCTTGCATATATTCTTTATGCGTGCTTTTTGGCAAGACCACAAGTCCAAGTTGAAGATCAAATTTTATGCAAAGTTGCGCTACGCTTACGCCGTATTTTTTAGCAACCGCCTCCACCTTTTCATTCTTTAACAGTCTACCCGTTCCTATAGGAGAATACGCTTCCACAACGATTGCGTTTTGTTTGCAGTATTCTATTATATCCAAAGGAACTTCCCCGGCAAAACAGCAAATTTGATTTACATGAGGAACTATTTCGCAATTTTCTTGAATATTTTTAAGGTCACTAATTGAAAAATTAGAAACGCCGATTGCACGAAGTTTTCCCTCTTTATAACCTTCTTCAAGCGCCTTGTAAACGGCAACGTTTTCTTTATTGTAAGAGTAAGTTCCGCCAATCATTTCATCCCAAGGACGCGGCGCGTGAATAAGCATAAGATCTACGTAACTGGTATTTAGGCGTTCAAGTGAATTATTTATGCTTTCTTTTGCCAAAGCGTAATCTTTACATTCTGCTAAAACCTTGCTGGTAATAAAGATTTCTTCTCTTTTTATACCGCTTTGCTTAACACCCATACCAACGCCACTTTCATTACCGTAAGCAACTGCAGTATCTATATGCTTATAGCCAACGCTTATTGCATCCATAACCGCCCTTTTTGCAATTTCATTTGGGATTTGCCAAGTGCCAAGCCCTAAAGTTGGAATTTGTACGCCGTTTCTTAATTGAATTTTTTGTTTTAACATATTTTACACCTTAAATATTTTTAACCTATTTACTTTTTTAGTTAGTAATTTTAATATGTATATCACCAACTAAATCTTCATTTTTGATATAGATTTTTTGTGTTTTAAGTTGTTCATCATATACGCTGGCAACCAAATTGCCGTTAACGAAGAAGCATCTTTCGCCCCTATTTTCGTTAACTACTTCAACAGTAACAAAAGCGCCTTTAACTTTCAACTTCATTGTAACACCTTCCGCTGGCAAATCTTTAGCAGGCGCTATTGTAACCCCGCTTAAATCGGGATTAACACCCAAAATACACTTAATAAGTATTTTGATTAGAACGTTAGCACTACCCGTATACCAGTCGCTCATAGACTCGCCGTCCATACCGTATTCTTCGTTATAAGAATAAGAGTTAGACATAATAAATGGAGTTGTTGAAAGATACTCGTGAGTAATAGGAAGGGCTTTGTATAGTTGTTCCCAAGCAAATTCCGTTTCCCCGATTAAAAATAGCGCCCAAATACCGAATAGCGTTGCATGAACGTACGTAGCGGCATTTTCCGCAGTTCCTTTAACAAGGTTAATTATACGCCCAACGCCTTTCATACCAAGTGGAAAATATGGTTCAAAAGTCTTAAGTCCGTACTTGCTGTCTAAACGGCGCATTCCTTCAACGATAGACTGTTTAACAGAGTCATCTTCTTTAATCATTTCTGATATAATCCAAAAAGCACTAGCGGTTAGCGTATCTCTTGAAACGCCGTCGGGATCGCAAAAACTGCCTATCTTATAACTTCTTTTATCCCCCCAACCGTGCAAAACTTTAAGATTATCGCCCTGTTTTTCAATGGCAAATTCCCTTAACCCTTCTTTAATGGTGTTTTGAACGTTAGAATATTTCTCTATAAGTGAATTATCGCCGTTATAATGAGCAATAATTTCTTTAATTTCCGTTAAATTTCTAAACAGTTGCAAGGTAGCCATTACAGATACGCCCGTACCGTAATCTGAAGAACCGTCCAACGATTCACCAAGACCATCTAACGCATCATTCCAGTCGCCATAAATGGCCCTTAAACAGTTCGTATGACCGTAATCAAGTTTGCTAATCATATAGTCGATTATTCTTATTAAATGGCAATAAACGCTGTCTTTTTCATCAGATAAGAAGGTTTCTCTATCAACGAATTTATAATAACCGCAAACTTCATCTAATATTGAGTAATCGTTAGTAAAAGCAATATAAGTATAAAGCGTATCTATAATCCAAACGCCTTGGTCAATAAATGGGCGAAGGTCCATTTTGGGAACAACCCCTTCTTTTGGTGGAATAGAATACTGTCTTGCAGGTCTACCGTCTATTCCTATAAAACCTAACGCTTCCAAAATTTTCGCCTTACAGTCTTCCGGATTCCAAACAAGAGCGGCTTCCAACTGTTGAAATACGTCTCTAACCCCCAAAAGCGCAACACCTGAGTTTTTAGATAAGGCTGCGAATTCAACCTGTCTTTGAACGTTTTTTATAAATTTATTAAACAATTGCGCATTGAGTTTACCGTACGTTTTACCAAAGGTAATTTCGGTCATATTAGCGCTTTTTTGCTTATCTTTTAGTTGAATTTCACCAAGAATTTCATCTGCTTCGCATACGCAAAGCGGATTAGCAACTAATTCTTGCGCCTTCGTTTTATCTGCAGTGTAAGTAAGTTTATAATTAGCCGTAAAGCATTCACCTACACCAAGTTCAAATTTTATAATTTCGGCAGCAACCGCAACGTCCGTAAAACGGGTGTTATACTTTTCTTTATTAAAAACGCCCGTTTTTAAGCAGTCTGTAAACACTATAGGAACGTTAAGACCGCCCGTATAAACGGTACGCGCAGTTGTTTTTTCTATAACGCAATCGCCACTAACGGCGCGATTAAATACTCCGTAATGTTCAAGATGAGTAAATCTATCAAGATCTTCAACACTACCGAACAAATAACCGTTTTCTGTTGTTTTACATTCCTTAAACCAGTTAGTTTCAACGTTTTCTGCCGTATCGTGCTTTAATAAAAAGTTAAAGTACGGCGAAAGATATAAACTTTGTTTTTTATCACCGCTATTTTGAGCAAAAAGGGTGAAATACACCTGTTTTTTTCCATCCACAAACGCTCTTAAAGCAAAAATTACGTCTTCTTCCTTTACGATATAATAAACAGCTTTTGGCGTATAAACGGTGTATCTTTCGGGATTTTTATCGTTTGCAGTAACGTCAAAAATAGAAACGGGCTTGTATTCTTCCCCCTTTTTTATACCCCCAAAGGCAGTTAAAAAAGGTTCTTTACCGCCACTTGCAAGAAGCAAGGTGTAAAAAGTACTTTCGTTAATACAAATATATCCCGAAGAATACGCCCAAAGGGTAAAGCCATCCGCGCTATAAGGATATCTACTGTCGCCCGACTTTCTACCGCTACAAATAATGGTAGTATCATCTAAAAACCAACTGTTTTCTGGCAATTTACATTCTTCAATGCTTTTTGGATTTGATTTGATGTCTTCAAATTGTGATAAAAATCTTTTAATGCTATCTTTCATAAACACCTCAGGCATCAATTTTAAGTATTACGTTTTTCATTGCGTCAATAATTTTTTGGCAGTCTTCGCTGGTTTGTGCCTCTACGAAAAGTCTTAATAAAGGTTCCGTTCCGGAAGCGCGAATTAAAGCCCAACTATCTTCTTCAAAATAATATTTAACGTTATTGTTAAGTATGGATACGCGATTTGCCCCTAAATAGTTACCGCCAGTCTCACGAATTTTATCAAAAACGCCTAAATTAGAAACGGTAACTGAATCTTCTTTGCAAACCATATTATAACTGGCAAAGTCCCTAACTTCCTTAACGATTTCGGAAACGGGTTTATCCATAATAATTTGCATTTCCATAAATAAAGAAGAAGAAAATACGCTATCTTTACCGTAAATATAATTTCTTACCGTTAAACCGCCCGAACTTTCTCCCCCCAAAAGAGCATCCTGTTCTTTTAGTTTAGAAGAAATATTCTTAAAGCCAACGTCTACTTCGTGGCACTTATATCCAAATTTTTGAGCAAGTTTATCTAAAATAACTGAAGTTGCAAGGTTTTTAACCACGTCTCCCTTTTGACCGCGATAATGAATTAAATAGTAATATAACATTGCCAAGATATCGTTACTTGAAACGCTGTTTCCATTTTCATCTAAAACGCCAAGTCTATCTCCGTCACTATCGGTTGCAATAGCGTAGTCGTACCCTTCGTTAACAACGCGCTCTTTAAGATGCGCCATAGCCCCTTCGGTAGGGTTAGGCGGTACGAAATTAAAAAATGCGTCGTGTTCTTCATTAATGATATCAAATTTTTTAATATTATACAGTTTTGAAAGAGGTTTTAATCCAACCGCGCCAACACCAAACATATTATCAAACAAAATTTTTGCCTGATTATTTTTTATGGCGGGATCTATCATATAAACAATATTTTTAATATAGTCCTCTAAACAACTTTTTACAGTGAGTAAATTTTGCTGTTTAGCCTTTGATAAAGGCATGCTTTTTACTTGTGTAATACCGTTAACTATTTTTTCCAGTTCACCTGTAAACACAGCGTCTGCATCTACACCCTCTTTCAAAAAGACTTTTACGCCGTTAAAAATGTACGGATTGTGGCTTGCAGTAATCATTACGCCAAGATGATTTCCCATTTGCTTAGTTGCAGACATAACAACTGGCGTGGGCACGCTTACGTCATTAAGAATTACTTTTAAATTGTTAGCGCAAAAAACCTCCGCCATCCATTCGGCAGCATAATCAGACATAAATCTCCTGTCGTACCCGATTACGACCGGTGTATCCCAGCAGTTTTGGTTATAGACGTTAGAAAGACCTTGAGCAATAAGTATTACGTTATTTTTTGTAAAATCTTCGCCTATAACACCGCGAAAGCCACCCGTTCCAAATTTAATCATATAATTCCTTCTTTAGTTATACGTTATTTCTCTTTTTTATTTCGTCTTTAATAACGAAATCAATTGCCTTTTCAATTGCTCCCATAATAGTACCGCTGTGACCAAGACGGCCATAGCGAATTTTAAGGGCAGAAAGGTCTAATATTTTTTCTTCTTGCAAAAATGCGTTTATTTTTTCTATGTAAGAGTATCCTAAATCACAAACTTTACCGTTGATAATAATTTCACTTGCCCCAGTAACGCCTACTATACTTCTAATAAGAAGAGCCATACCTTGCGCGCTTTTAGTAACTGCGCGATTTTCTTTTTTACCGCCAAAACGGTAACCTTCAAGAAATTCAGCAAAGGAATTACACTCGTAACCGCTTTCACGAAACATAGCGTTAATACTACAAATATCTTCAAAAATAAGAGTTTCTCCGTTATATACTACGGGAATTGCCCCAAATTCCGAAGCTAATCCGGACTGACTTTCAAAAAGTTTGCCGTTAAGCCAAAGCGCACCGCCCGTGCCGTAGTCGTTATATAAAAGCACGGTATCTTCACTAAGCGATTGTTCTGCATTTTCTGCAAGAATTTGTAAACTTGCGTCATTTGCAAGAATGGTTTTAATATTAAAAGCCTCTTCAAATAAGTCCACTAAACTTACGTCTTGGCAGTCTTGATATTTATATTGAGTTTTGTATAAAAGCCCAGTTTGAGCGTTTACCTTACCGGGCAAACCTATACAAATACACTTAACTGGGGAAGTGGCTACGGCAAGTAACTCTTTAACCAGTTCTATAATACGCGCAAGCACTTCCCTAGTTATAATTTCACAATCTGGCAAAACACGTTTAGCCACGACTTCTTTTGAAAATCCTGCTAAAACGATTTTTATATCGTCTGAAGAAAAATCTATGCCTATAACGGACGCAAAACTATCATTTACTTCTAATTGCACCTGTTTTCTACCCCTTTCACCATTAGAGATTGACAAACTTTCCTTTACGAAACCTAAACTTATAAGTTCCCCTACTATTTTTGTAAGCGCAGGGTTGGAAAGTTCGGTTTTTTCAGCAAGTTCAGTTCTTGAACAATCTGCATGATAAAGCAGTTGCATTATAAGTTTTATATTAGTATCGCGTACGTTTGATGGTGTAGATCCTCTTTTGTGTGTCATTGTGCTAAACTTTTAAACGTGGGGATTTCTCCTTCCACTATCCTCCATATTTCACTATTAAAAGATGCAAAGTTAGCAGCCGTTTTCATACCCGCGTCATCTAAACAGTTAACGTCTAACGTAGCGTTAGCAGTTCCTAAAAGAGAAGCAAGATTTGTATACGTTCTATCTGCAAAACAATTTTCCACAGTACCGCCGTTTTGGTTGTTATAAGCGATTGCCCCAACCGTTGCTTTAGTAGTAGCAGATTCATTGATTAATAAATGAGCGCGACAAATTACGTTTTTAATAACACCGTAGTTATCGAACGCAACACCTGCAACGTAAACGCCAGTACTCATAATTTCGCCTTCAACGTAAATATTTTCAATAGTACCGCGATTTGTGCTTGCTATAATTGCAGAAGCAGCGCCTACGTACATACGTCTACCGCCTATTACTACAGCAAGATTTTTAACAACGCCACCAACGCCAACTTCCTTAAACAAACCGAAAGTAGCCTTGCCTTCGCCGCCTTGAATACCCTTAATAGCATATCCGTTGCCGTCAAATATACCAGTAAATGCAACACCTGCATTTGCACCTATACTAGTATTATACCACTCATCAGCCAAAAATTCAACATTATTTACTAAACGATAATTTTTATTTAAGTCTGTTGGGTCATCCGTATTAACTAAATATTTTGCTAAATCTTCTTTAGATGCAATTTCTATATAACTGTTTTCATCAAAGTTATTAATTTTTAAGGTGTATTCTGCCTTCTTAGTTGCATCTTCCTTGGCAACGACTATTACGGTTACGTAAGAATTATCTGCAACTGAATTAGCAAAGGTTAAAAGACCGTTTTCGTTTATTGCAACGCCTGCAACTTCTTCTTTTAACGAATATTCAACTGCAGTATTAGTTGCATTTTTAACCGCCGCTTCTATTTGAAGAGAAGTTACGCCCGCTTTTACGTCTATAAAGCGTTCCGTATTAGCAATTGATACTAAAATTTCTGCCGCAGGGGGTTCAAACCCGGGGTGTTTAATCATGGGATAAATACCGTCTGCTGTGTACCAAACGTTAGGATCCCAAGTAGAATAAGTAGCCGCGGTTTTTAACTGCGCTTCTGTTTTTTGAATAGAATTACTTGGTTGTTTACCCCAACCGAAAGCATAAGGAATATTACCTGAATGCGCGTAACTAGCAAGTACGTTACCATCCGTAGAGCCAACGAACGCTGCGCCGTGAATACCGCTTTTTACTTCTACCGTGCCGATTGCTATAGTATTTTCTACAGTGCCCTTATTGTTACCTGCAATAGCGCAAGCAGGCGAACCTTCACCAACTATATCAACGGCTACAAAACAGTTACGGATAGTTCCGTGGTTAAGCCCTGCTAAAGCGCCAAACCATCTGTAAGCGTGCATGCTTCCTTCTAATTGAAGTTTTTCAACAACGCCAGTTTTTTCTATTTGAGCAAACAATCCAACTAATTCCGCTGTTGAATCGTTAAAATAAAAGTTTTTAATAGTAAATCCGTTACCGTTAAGTCTGCCAGCGAAACCAACGCCAACAGTGGTAATATTTCCCTTGTCGTCTTCCAAATCAGGTGTACCGATAGGTTGCCACTGAGCGCCTTGTAAATCTATATCGTTCATCAAAATATAGTTACCAGCAAGATCGTTACGGATAGCAGAAAGTTCTTCTGCCGTACGAATTTGAACGGCGTCTGAAAGTTCGTTTTCAACGGTAAATACCATTTTATCGTCTACTATCATATCTAATAAAGATACAACTTTAACGGTAAAAGTAAGCCCGTTTTCAGTTGTTGGAGCAACTACTACTTTGTTACCGTTAACGGTAATACCGGCAGGAGATCCAACCACGCTTACAGTATATCTTTGGTCTGCATTTTCAGGATATACTTTTGCAGTAATTTCAAATTCACCTGCGCTTACGGTTGTTTGCGTATTAGTTATTTCAATAGATTCCGGTTGCGCCTTTTGGCCCTCGCTATCTTTTGGATTTTGCTTGCAACCAACTAACGCTAAGGAAAGCGCAAGAACGGTTATCAGCATAAAAGTTAATACTTTCTTCATAATTTTCTCCTTTTATATTTTTTCACAAAGGTTTCCCTTTTTTACACTAATCTTAAAACAATATCATCTACTTGAGTAGTCCCGCTTACTCCGTTTACACTAACTATCATATAGTCGCTACCAGATGGAGCGGTGACTCTACCAGTTATTTCGGAATAACCGTTTGAAGTAACAGCAAAGGTTTTTGTTCCGCTTGATAATATTTCATTGCTTCTATTATAGAAAGTTACGGTAATATTTCCGCTACCTGCGCTTTTAGCAATCGCAGAAAGGTCATATTCAAAACCGCCGTAAACAGCCGTTATCGTTTGCGTTGCGCTTGAAGAAGAATTAAGGGTTAAACACTTATTACCTTCATAAGCACCACCACTAATTGACGCGCTACCCGAAATTTTCCACGCGCTTTCATTACCTTCAAAAGTGCCGTTTGAAATATAACTTGTTTGAGGCATAGAAACGGGCGACCAAGGATATTTATTAAGATTCGTTTCATATGCAGCGGGAACGGGCGTGGAATCTACCGTAGGTTGATTAAATGGAGTGTAAGAGAACCAGTCTACCATCATATAATCAACTTCAAAATCGGGTTGACCGCACCAGTTTCTGGGAAGCCAAGCGCCTATCCAGAAAAGCCCCTTATAAGTAGGTACTAAATTTGTTTCGCTATGTGTTAAAACGCCGTCTACGTAATAATCAATTCTTGGAGTTGGAGCAGTGTGCCAGTCAAAACGATAAATATGCCAATCGCCGTCGTTTGCAGGAGTTTCGGTTATAATGCCTTTAGATGTACTTCTTCTTTCAGAAAGCCAGTTTGTGTTAAGAACTCTATCGTAACCTATTTCACCGCCACCGGGGGTTTTATGCCCTGGAAGTTCAATATCTATTTCGTGATTATCTTCACCACCCCTACCGTAATAATAGGTCCAAATAGCGTTACAAACGCCAAGACGGGGAACAACTTTCATTGCTACTTGATAACTTCCTGCGCCATAAGTTTCTTTAGTTATAATAGCCGCGCCGGATAAAGGTATATCAGTTGAATAAAGACCTTGCGTTTTCAAAAGTAAAATACCGTCTGAAGTATAAGAAACGTTTTCACTTCTGCAACCGTTATAGTTGGGAAGTCCGCCCCAAGTTTGTGTTGAAATATACCATCTTGAAGGATTAACGCCTGCGCTAAAACTATCTACAACGTTATTAGGTTCTTTAATTCTACCGTCCGGTAAATATACGGGTTTTCCGTCACCAAGGTCCGGAACTACGGGAACGTCAGGTCCAAGTGGTTTATCATCTACAGCAGGTGGTTGTTCTTGATTGTCACTTTGTGTTCTTACAATAAAATCTTTGTACGTGTTTTTACTTCTATCCACAAGTGAATAAACGGTAAGTCTGAACACGTATTTATCTGGAACGCCCGGTTTAATTACCAGCGTATAATTTTCTTTATTAACCGAAACGAAAGCGTTCGTTTCATCTATAATAAAGCCAACTGAACGGTCTGTAACACCGGTTACCACTATATCAAGCCCAAAGGTAACGCCATTTTCACTGTTGCAGTTTATTGTGGTTTCGTTGGCTATTGTGATTTGCAGGTTATCGGTATTTTCTTTTTCGTTAGAACTATTTTCAGTAAAAACGCAACCTGCCATAGCAGTCACACTAAGGCATATAACAAGTAAAATGCTAAATAATCTGTTTTTCATATTCCACCCAATACATAATAATTTTATTATCCGCCCACCGAAAAGTGGGCGGATAAACAAGTTTTTTTTAATTATGCAATAATGCCCTTTCTTAAAGTGGGGTAAGAACCATCCACGATATTCCAAATAGTAGCATCAAAAGCAGAGAAAGTTGCTGCAGTCTTCATAGCTTCGGTAGTAATACAACCTGCATCTAAAGTAGCGTCTGCCATTCTGGTTAAAGAAGTAAGACCTGTTGTAGTGCTATCTACGAAACAGTTACGGATAACCGCTGTTTCCTGTTGATACCAAACGATAGCGCCTAATGCATTCGCAGCAGTGTAATCGTGATTAATTTTTGCAAGCATAACAACATTTTCAATAACGCCATGGTTATCCCACGCGATACCGCCTGCGTTATTAACCGTACACCAAATTTCACCGCTTACTACGATATTAGAAATAGTACCTTTGTTAACTGATGCAACCGCACCCATTCTATTTGCGCAAAGATTTCTACCTTCACGAATTTGAATTTCTAAATTCTTAACAACGCCGCCAACGCCGATTTCTTTAAATAAACCGTAGTCGTTACCTTCGTTACCGCCAGCAATACCAACGATTGCATATCCGTTACCGTCAAACGTACCGGTGAATACACCTCCAGCATTTGCGCCGATAGGAGTATTAAACCAAATATCACTAACGTCTATATCAGCAGTTAAACGATAGTTTTTAGCCATATCCGCAGGATTTGTGGTTGTTGTTAAAGCAACTAAATCTGACTGGTTAGCAATTAAAACAACTTCATCAGCCGCTGCCCTGTTAACCGTGAAAGATTTAGATATGCTTAAAGTGGGAACTTCAACAGAAGTAACAATTACTGTGAAAACAGCGCCGTTTACAACTTCTGCGCCTAAAGTAACTAAACCGCTTTCGCTAATTGAAACGCCTGCAACTGCTTCTGCTAAAGCAAAAGTAACTGCGTTATTTTGTACGTTTTTAATTTCGTGAACAATTTGTAAAGTTCTTTGTTCTTCAACGTTATAATCAAGATATTCTTCTGTGTTTAGAACGTTTAATACTG
>JAZOCA010000151.1:0-34088 GCA_045596285.1 Christensenellaceae bacterium
TAGCAGGTAATAAGTGCATGACTGGCAGGTCAAATAAAAAGCACATTTGTGCTAGCCAGTGAACAAGGGCTATGCCCGAAAAATAAAAACCACCCGATATTCGGGTGGATGTTTATTAAAGTGTAAATTTATTAAAAAAATTTTTAACACAATATATTGTGGTTTATAATACTATTTTACTATTCATAAATTGAATATTTTTAAAAACAGTTTATAAGGGTTTTATGGCGTAAAAAAGGGGGTGTTTTTGCGTTTTTCTGCGCGCGCATTCAAAAGTCCTTTTAAAAACCCTTTCTAAAGCCTAAAAGAGGACTAAAAAGTGTTTTTAGTTGTTATTTTTCGTTATGAATAATTATTTAAAAAATGTATTTTATGCACAAGATATAGTGTGATAAAAAAATTTCACACACAATATATCGTATTTTGCGTTTTTTTGCTTGACTTAAAAAAAATGGTATGTTATTATATAGTCCCATCCGATAGAAAGCAAGGCGAAAAAGTCGTTGCAAAAGTAAAAAAACACCATTATATTAAAAAAATCGTGGTTGTTTTTTTTTGCCCCCTTTTTTAGGTTTTAAGGCTTTTTTTTAACCTTTTTTAGGTAATTTAGTTAGAAATAATTCCATTTATATATATGTATACACACGAAGGAAAAAAAGTATTTACGTGCGCGGTGAAAAGTGGTAACGCGCATAAGATACTAAAAAAAATATAGGAGGTAAAGTATGTATCATGTAGTTAAAAGAGACGGCAGCATTGTGGATTTTAATATTGATAAAATAAAGGTTGCCATTATTAAGGCTTTTGAAGCCACAAATAAAGAGTATGATGAAAACGTTATCGATTTTATCGCTCTTAAGGTTACGGCGGACTTTGCAAAGAAGGTTGTAAAGGGTAGAATTGCCGTTGAACAAATTCAAGATAGTGCAGAAAAGGTTTTAAGTGAAGCAGGGTATTTCGACGTTGCTAAAAACTATATTTTATACCGTAAAAATCACGAAAAAATCCGTAATATAAAATCTACTATTATAGACTATAAGGAAGTAGTTAACAGCTACGTTAATTCTATAGACTGGCGCGTTAAAGAAAACTCAACCGTTACCTATTCGGTTGGGGGGCTTATTTTAAGTAACTCTGGCGCGGTTACCGCTAACTACTGGCTTAGCGAAATTTACGATCAAGAAATCGCAGACGCGCACAGAAATACTGAAATTCACCTTCACGACCTTTCTATGTTAACCGGCTACTGCGCAGGTTGGTCGCTAAAGCAACTTATTAAAGAAGGTCTTGGCGGAGTTCCCGGCAAAATCACTTCTTCGCCTGCAAGCCACTTGGCAACGCTATGTAACCAAATGGTTAACTTCCTTGGCATCATGCAAAACGAATGGGCGGGCGCTCAAGCATTCTCTTCATTCGATACCTATCTTGCTCCTTTCGTTAAAGTAGATAATCTTAGTTATAAAGACGTTAAAAAGTGCATAGAATCATTTATTTACGGCGTTAATACTCCCAGTCGTTGGGGTACGCAAGCACCTTTTTCTAACATCACTTTAGACTGGACCGTTCCTGCCGACCTTGCTGAACTTCCCGCAAACGTTGGCGGTAAGGAAATGGATTTTAAGTATAAAGACTGTAAGAAAGAAATGGATATGGTAAACAAGGCGTTTATCGAAGTTATGATCGAAGGCGACGCTAACGGTAGGGGCTTCCAGTATCCCATTCCCACCTATTCTATCACTAAAACTTTCGACTGGTCTGAAACCGAAAACAATAAACTTCTTTTTGAAATGACCGCTAAATACGGCACTCCTTATTTTAGTAACTATATCAACAGCGATATGGAACCAAGTGATATAAGAAGTATGTGTTGCCGTTTGCGCCTTGATTTAAGAGAATTACGTAAAAAATCAGGCGGATTCTTCGGTAGTGGCGAAAGCACCGGTTCTATCGGCGTTGTTACTATCAATATTCCCAGAATTGCTTATCAGGCAAAAGACGAAGCAGATTTCTATGCTAGATTAGATAGATTGATGGATATTTCCGCTCGTTCTTTAAAGATTAAAAGAAACGTTATTTCTAAACTTTTAGATGAAGGTTTATATCCCTATACTAAACGTTATTTAGGTACTTTTAATAACCATTTCTCTACCATAGGTCTTATCGGTATGAACGAAGCATGCCTTAACGCTAAATGGTTAAGAAAAGATTTAACGCACAAAGAAGCGCAAGATTTTACTAAGGACGTTCTTAATCATATGCGTGAACGCCTTTCTGACTATCAAGAATTGTATGGCGACTTATATAACTTAGAAGCAACGCCTGCAGAATCTACTACCTACAGAATGGCTAAGCACGACGTTAAGGATTTCCCCGATATCATTACGGCTGCTAAAGAAGGCGAAACTCCATATTATACAAACAGTTCACACCTTCCCGTTGGCTATACTGAAGATATTTTCTCTGCTTTAGAAATTCAAGATCAACTTCAAACGCTTTACACTTCGGGTACTGTTTTCCATGCATTTATCGGCGAAAAAATGCCCGACTGGAAGTCTGCCGCTAACTTAGTAAGAAAGATTGCGGAAAATTATCAACTTCCTTATTACACAATTTCTCCCACTTATTCAGTTTGCCGTGACCACGGTTATATCAAGGGCGAAGTTTATACTTGTCCTATATGCGGGCAAGAAACTGAAGTTTACAGCCGTATTACCGGGTACTACCGTCCCGTTCAAAACTGGAATGCTGGTAAATCTCAAGAATTCAAGGCAAGAAAACTTTACGACGTTCATAACCCCAACTATCAACCAAAGGGTATAGCCGCACAACAAAACTGCGCCTTAGAATGTGAAAATCAAAATAGCGCTCCCGCTGTTTCTAAAATGACTTTATTCACAACCGCTACTTGCCCCAGATGTAAGGCTATTAAGATGATCTTTAATAAGGGCAACGTTGATTTTGATACTGTTGACTGTTATGAAAATATAGATTTGGTTAACGCTTACGGCGTTACTAGCGCGCCTACCTTAGTAGTTCCCACAGAAAACGGTGCTAAAGTTTTCCATGGCGAAGGCGAAATTCGCAAGTTTTACGATGAAAATTTAAGATAATATAGGCGTTGTTATTTTGTTATAATTTTCTTGATTTTTTTAATCAAATAGTATATCTTTTTCGTATGCCCGATTTTTTGGTCGGGCATACTCTTTCATTTAAATTTGAATTATAAAAGGAGTAGGGGGATTTCCCCGAAATGATTTTTATGTACGATATAATTGTAATCGGTGGCGGTGTTGCGGGTATGAACTGCGCTTTATACGCACTTCGCAACGGCAAAAGCGTTTTGATTTTTGAAGGCGACGGTATCGGTGGCCAAATAGCAAATTCACCAAAGGTAGAAAATTTTCCCACTTTTATGGAAATAAGCGGTAACGAACTCGCCGATAAAATGATGGATCAAATAGACGCGCGCGGTGCGGAATTTGAATTCGATAAAGTTAATGAAGTAATTAAGGAAAAGGATGGATCTTTTACCGTTAAAACGCAATACGCTTCATATCAGGCAAAAAGCGTTGTTGCTGCAGTCGGCGTTAAACATAAGCATATAGGGGTTAGCGGGGAAGATAAATTGCTTGGTAAAGGCGTTTATTACTGCGCTTTGTGTGACGGGCCTTTTTATAAAGACAAAGAAGTCGCTTTAATCGGCGATGGAAATACTGCTATGCAGTACGCTGTTTTGCTTGCAAATATTTGCAAAAAAGTGTATATTTTAACGTGGACGGAAAAATTCTTTGGCGATAAGGCTTTAGAAAAGGCTATGCTCGCTAAAGAAAACGTCGTTCATATGCCTAACACGCAAACGGTTGCCTTTAAGGGCGAAGAACGTTTAAGCGCTGTTGAATATCAAGATAGGGTTAGCGGTGAAATTAAAAGCTTGCAAGTTCCAGCCGTATTCGTCGCAATAGGGCAAGTTCCAGATAACGGCATTTTTACTCACCTTGCAGACCTTGACCAAAACGGATATTTTATCGCGGGCGAAGATATGTCTACCAAAACGGAAGGATTTTTCGTTGCGGGGGATTGCCGTCAAAAAGGTATGCGCCAGGTGGTTACCGCTATTGCAGACGGGGCTATTGCAGCAGTATCCGCTTGTTTATATATTGAAAAACAGGCTAATTAATTGTTGGCGTAACAGTGCTAAAGCAATGGGCATAAAACAATTATAAATAGTTAAGTTAGCCAGTTTGTTACTGTGCTATAAAAAATTTCCTTGATAAAACGGGTGTATTATGGGATTTACACAAGAAAACATCATTTCAACCATTAATAAACAGGGTGTTATTGCCATCATTCGCGGGGTAGATAGCGAAAATCTTAACCCCTTACTAGACGCGTTGTATAACGGCGGTTTGCGGGTGGCGGAACTTACTTTTGGCGATAACGATAGTTTAACTTGCGCACTTTTAAAACAGGCTATTTCTTATGTGGGCGATAAAATGATAATAGGTGCGGGTACGGTTACAGATATAACCAGAGCAAAACTCGCGCGTGAATGTGGGGCTGGATTTGCAGTTAGCCCTAATACTAACGTTGAAGTTTTTTCTTACTGCAAGCAAAACGGTATGGTTGTTGTTGGCGGTGCATTCACTCCAACCGAAGTTGAACTTGCCCATCGTAACGGCGCGAATTTTGTAAAAATTTTCCCCGTGGATATGTTTGGTGAAAAATACGTTAAGGCGTTAAAAGGGCCTTTTAAAAATATACCCTTAATAGTTTTTTCTGGCGTTACTACTAATAATATAGCAAGTTATATAAAGGCTGGCGCAGTTGGCGCGGGCGTTGGTAGCGAACTTATTAACTTAGAACAAATTAAAAAAGGAAATTTTGATTACGTAACTAAAAAGGCAGAAGAACTTTTGGAAAAAGTTAGCCAAGCAAAGGGCTAATTTTTATAGGGTAGTCTAAACTAAAAGCCCTGCCAAAATCTTTTTAATAAATAAAAAAGCAGTAGTTTTATTTTACTACTGCTTTTAAAATGCGCGATAATCGCCTTATACAGCGGGTTTTGTTTTTTTATATCCCTTATTATTGACAAAAGGAATTCATTGTAGTAAAATATAGTAAAAGGGGGGTAAGAAATGAACAAGAATAAAATTAAAGATAATATAACTGAATTTCTTTTTCCCTTAAACCATACTTGCAATAACTGTGGGCGGGAAATTTTTTCGGGTAAAGATTTTTGTGACGAATGCGAAAGCAAACTAATTTATAACGATAAAATTTTTTGTAATCATTGCGGAAGAAGAACTTTTAACAGCGAAGAATACTGTTATTCTTGTTCGGGAAGAGAAACTCATTTCGAAAAAGCAAGAAGTGTTTTCGTTTACGCCCCGCCTTTAAGTTACGTTATTGCAAAATTTAAATACAACCATAAAAAATATTTGGCTAAAATATTTGCGCAAAAAATGGCGTTTGTATTTTATAAAAACTTTTTAAGCGCCGATTGCGTTTTATTTACCCCTATGACCGAAGAACGCGAAAGCGAAAGGGGATACAATCAAGCAAAAGTTTTGGCGCAAGAATTTTGTAAAATCACTTCTTTACCGTTAATTGAAGATTGTTTGTTAAAAACTAAAGAAACGCCCCGTCAAGCGACTATTTCATCCGCAAAAGACCGCCAAGAAAACTTAAAGGGCAGTTTTAAAGTAGTTAATAAAGATAAAATTAAAAACAAAACCGTTCTTTTAATAGACGACGTTATGACCACCGGCGCAACGGTAGAAACACTTTGTATGCTAGTAAAAAAGGCGGGCGTAAAAGAGGTTAACGTGCTAACGGTAGCATCCGTAAGCAAAGGACCGGAAGGCGAACTATCTAATTATAAAAACAACTAAAAACCTTGCTATAAGTCGATTATCGGCTATTTTGCAAGGTTTTTTTATTGCTTTTTAGCCCGTAATTTATAAAATTTTTTATCAAAATTGTATAAATAAGGCCATATGTGGTAATCATTTTATGCGGAGGTCGATTTATGAAGTTAGAAAACAGTAAAACTTATATAAATCTCGCAAAGGATTTTGCGGGAGAATGTCAAGCGCGCACAAGATATAAATTTATGGAATACGGCGCGCGAAAGGAAGGGCTTAATTGCCTTGCAGAAGTAATAGATAAAGTGGTATTTAACGAATTTAATCATGCAAGAATGTTTTATACTTTTATACAAAAGGTAAAAGATGAAAGTTTTTTAAATAAAATAGAATTTTGTGCGGATTATCCCTTTAAGCAAAAATGGAATTTACAAGAAAATTTAAAAATATCTTCAGAAGATGAGTTTGCAGAATTTTCTGAAATATATCCCGCTCACCGTCAAATTGCGTTAGACGAAGGATTTGAAGATATCGCTAGACTTTACGAATATATTATCGGTGTAGAAAATTGCCACCATCTTCTATTTAAAGATTTATACGAACAAGTTAAAAACGGAACTATGTATAAAAAAGAAAAACCCGTAAAGTGGAAGTGTGTTGCCTGCGGATATGAACACGAATCTACTGATGCATGGCAAACTTGCCCGTTGTGTTTTGCAACTCAAGGCATGGTAATGCTTCATTTAAAAGACGAATAAATTTGTTTTTTTTCATATTTTTCCCCTATATTATATAAGCGTAATGCTACGCAAAAACCCCGCTATAAGCCGATTAACGCGACTTTTATCGGGGTTTTGCACTTTTTTGCTAAAACAGAAGAAAGTTCGGTTTAGACCGAAGTAAAAAAGCCTTTGCTTCAGTGAACGAACTTTTGTATTGACTTACCGATTTATAGCATTTATAATAAAGACGCGCCAAAAGAGCGTAAGATACTTTTCTAAGGAGAAAGAAATGAAGAACAAATTTTTAACCATTTTTTTATGTATAGCTTTTGTCTTTTCTTTAACAGCGTTAACGGCTTGCTCGCCTTTACCGGTAGATTATGGCAGGTTAACGGTTGCTGATATTACCGTTAAAGCTGGCGAAAATGCAGAGATTGCTCCCGTGTTTTCTATCGAAAAATACAAAGAAACACCTAATTACACTTTTGAAGGGCAAAACATTTCTATTTCAAACGGAGTTGTGCAAGGATTGATAGAAGGTAGCGAAACAATAGTTACCGCAAAGACTACTCATCACGAAGCGACCTTTAAGGTAACCGTTGAAATAGATTACGGCGAACTTACTATTGCCGATATAGAAATTCCTTTTAGTAAACAAACGGTTATCCACCCGTCATTTTCTAAACCGGAATACGAAGAAGAAGTAGAGTATTCTTTTGAAGGCGAAAATATCAATATTGAAAACGGCATGCTAACCGGTATCGTTCCCGGAACTACAACCGAGGTAACCGCAACGACAGAACATCATCAAACAGCCTTTAAAGTAACGGTAAATTATATGCAGGCTGAACTTTACAGCGAATCTGGTGCGGAAGTTAAGTTTGCAATTGATACGCCCGATAACGATAATTACGTTTTAACCGGAAAAGTAGAAGTTTCTAAGTGGCGTGAAAACGGTTGGACAAGGTTATCTGCCTTTGCGTTTAACGTATCGGATAATTCTTGGTACAATATCGAATTGTTCGGCGATGGAGAAGTTGTTCTTTACGCGCGTTTTAACGGTGTTGAAAGATATAATATACGTTTATTTAATATCAATGATGAAGGCGTTATCGTAGATGGAAAAATCACCTATACTATAGCGTTAGTAAAAACTGGCGAAGCGACTAAATTCTACGTGAATGACAAGTTGGTTTGCTCTTTCTTAGAAGAAGAGCTTTCAGGTTATGCAAAACTTGGGGATATCGAACTAACCGCTTGTGCAAATCGCGATAATGCAGGCGAATTCCAAGTAACAGTTTCTGAACTATATTATCAACTTGAAGGTAGTGAAACGTATGCTCAATATGCAGAAAATACCGATACCATTATGGCTTTTGGCGACCTTTTACTTTCCGCTGACGACGGTGGAGAACGTAAATTCGTAGTATCGAACAACTCTTTACCTGCAGAAGATTTCCTATTTAGTACACAAGTGGTAATAGAACGCGGATATGAAGCGTTTATGAGAGCGAGTTCTTTTGCTTTTAACGTCTCTGATAACTCTTGGTATAATATAGAAATGAATGATGATGGCAACTTTATCTTATACGGCAGATTTAACGGCGTAGAAAAATATCACATTCACTTATTTAACAAAAATGACGAAGGAATTATAGTAGACGGAAAGATCGTATATACGATTTCTTTACTTAAAAAAGGTCAAAATACCTACTTCTTTGTAAATGATAAATATGTTGCATCTTTCCAAGCGGAAGACCTTAAGGGCTATGCTACTTTAAAGGGCTTTGAATTCACTTCTGCAACGGACGCATGGTGGCGTGAGGGTCAAGCGTATGCGGTAAGATATAAAAATACAAGGGTTTTAAAACATTCAAGTAGTGAATATGCAAGATTACTTGAAAAGGCAACCGCAACCGTTAACGTAGCGGAAGCAAACTTGGTTTCAGATAACGGAGCAGAGAAAAAGTACGTAATAGCAAATAGCGGTATGAACGCCACTCACGGTTACAGTTTAATAAGTATGAAGGTTACCGTAAACGAATTTGACGCTACTGCGTGGTTCCGTTCAAGTGCGCTTGCATTTAACGCTTCAGATAACTCTTGGTATAATATGGAACTTGGCGGAGACGGCAACGTTACTTTATACGCGCGTTTTAACGGCGTAGAAAAATATCATATTCATCTGTTTAATTTAAACGACGATGGAATTATAGTGGACGGCAAACTTACTTATACGTTAGCATTACTTAAAAAAGGTCAAGCAAGTTACTTTTTCGTAAACGATAAATTAGTGTGTTCATTTAATAGGGAAGAACTAAACGGCTATCCTGCACTTGATTATCTTGAATTAACTTCTTGTGCAGACAGAAGCGGAAAGGCGTTCAACGTAACTGTAAGCGATACGAAAATAGAAAGTTCTTTAAGCGAAATTTATGCAAAATATAACGCGTTAATCGGTTAATAAAAGGCAATAATGGAATTATGGATAATACGGGGACAAAATTATAGTCCCCGTATTATGAATTATTTGTGAGGTTTTTTTATAATGATAAAAAGTAAGTTTATTAGTAAAATACTGCTTTTTGCGCTTTGTTTTATGCTTGGTTTGAGCAGTTATCCTTTAAGCGTAAAAGCAAACCATTCAACTAAAGAAAATAACGTTAACGGAGTGAGCGCTTTGCAAAATAACATTACAAATTTAAATTTGAAAGGCTACGTAGGGCAAAACCTTAAAAATAACGTAAAATTTTGGCAGTATTCCGCTTATGAAAACAATAAAAATATAATAGAGCAAATAGCTAATGCACAGTCGAACGCATCATCATTTAGTTCTGTTTTAGGCACGGATTATTTTGGAGTAGACGGCTATTACGATATAAATTTGGTTTCGCATGAAGGAGTAAATTCTATGGGGTGGACGCTAAAAAGTCTACCTGTTGTTTTTTCAGATAGAGATATACGCTTTGTAAACGATCAAAGCGCAATTACAAACTGGTCTGGTATTAGTGAACTGTGGGTGAAACTCGATGCAAGCGAAATTCCCACGCAAACTTTTATTCGCCTTGCTTTTGAAGAAAACTCTGTGGGAAGAGAGTCTTTTTCACTAAAGGAAAACGTGACGGTATATTTTTCTACCGATAGCACTACGCTATCTATTTCTTCTACATCCGGCGGATATATTCCCATACCCGTTGGCTTTAAGGGATATTTAAGAATACCGTTTAATCAAGCAACGTATTCTGCCTATTGGTCTGAAAACGGTAACGGCGCATTAGATTGCGATAACGTCGTGCAGTTCCAAATGGCTATAAAAGGTGGAGAACAAATGGTTGGGAAAACCTTTTACATAGATGAATTTGGCATTTTTGGCGCGGTTGGCGGTGGGGCTTTGCCGATACCCGTTAGCGATTCTAATTCTTCGTTTAGTTATAAAATGGTTTGGAATATGCAGGCACTTACCCCTAAAACAAACTACAGTAGCAGTTCACTTGCTTGGTACGGCGAATTCGTGGGAAAACTTTTAACCGGTATGGCATTTTCTTATAAAGCCACTAATGATGAAGATTTGAAAAACGTGGCGTTACAGATTGTAGACGAACTTTCACGCGCGCAAGGCGAAGACGGCTATTTAGGTGTGTTTATAGGTAAACAAAGATTTTCGTTAGGCGCTTCTAACTGGGATTTATGGAATCATTATCACGCGGTAGTCGGGCTTTTAGAGTGGTATAATTTAACCGATAGTGAAGTTGTGTTAGAAATTGCAATTAAGGCGCTTGATTGCATATATGAAACCTTTAAAGATAGAAGTTATTTGGTTATGGGAGGTTTTGAAACTAATCGCGGTATCGCTCACGGATATGCAATGGCTTATCAAGTTACCGGAGATAAAAAGTATTTAAACGAAGCGCAAAGAATTATTATGCAAGACTGTCAAGATGAACGCGGTTGGTATAAATGCGCGCTTAATAACGAACCGTTTTTTGCTTCTTCAAGTTCGCGTTGGGAAGTTCTTCATATGATAATGACCTTGGGTATTTTGTATGAAGAAACGGGAAATCAAGAGTACTTTACTGTAATGGAAAGAGTATGGCAAAGCATTTTAAAATACGATATTCATAACGGCGGTGGGTTTACCACTAATGAAAATGCGACTGGAAATCCCTATACCGGTGGCGTTATAGAAACCTGTTGTACTATCGCGTGGATGGCTTTTACCAACGAGTATTATAAATATGCTAAAAGCGTGGTGGCGGTAGATGAGTTAGAACGCTCTTATTATAACGCTATGCTTGGTAGTTTGCTTGAAGACGATAAATACTGTACTTATAATACGCCTATGGACGGTATTGCCGGAAGTTGCGGTGGTTACGAAGGTAGAAGGGTTTCTTCTCAAAGAGATATTGCCTTTCAATATAATTCTGGATCGCCGGATATGAACTGCTGTCAGGCAAATTTAGCGCGTGGATTAGGGCAAATTGCAGAGTGGGCTTGTCTTACGGACGGAAACGACCTTTATCTTAACTACTACGGAGCAAGCGAAATAAACACCTTTGTTGGCGGTGATAGCGTAACTTTAAAAATCAATTCTGCTTATCCCGTAGAAGGAAAGGTAAAAGTGCAAATTTCAGGGCTTGAAAATAATAAAAATTTTGCACTTATGTTAAGAATTCCCTCCTTTGCGCATGGTACTTCTTTAAAAATCGGCAACGAAATTAAAAGAACTAACCCCGGTACATACTATCGTTTAGAAAGAACTTGGGCCAACGGCGATACCTTTGAACTCGATATCGCTTTAGATATTACTTACCTTGTAGGCGATAAAGAAAAAGTGGGTTATACTTCCGTTTATTACGGACCTATCCTTCTTACTCTTGACAAAGGAATAAATTCTAATTATAATCATAATATAGCCTTTTTGGCAAGCGAATTAGAAAAAGCGCAAGTTTCTTCAGCGTCAATCCGCGGTGGAATATTAGATTTAGAAGTTAAAGTTGGCGATTCCACGGTTAAACTTATAGACTTTGCTTCGGCGGGTAAAAGTGCAGACGGCTCTGCCCCTACTACTTACTGGTCTTGGATAAAAGTAGAAGGCGCGCCATCGCAAAATAGTGAAGATTACACTAAACAATGGCATGGTACAAACAAGGGTAAGGTTTATTTTGGAGATAATATATCTTTCGATCGCGCTTTGTTTTATCAAGGGGAAAAAGTTATCTTTAATCCTGTTGTTCCAAGCGGTTATTTGTTGAAGCAAATTAAAACCAGAACGATTAACGGAAGTGTAGAAATAACTTACGATGAAGATACGGGCGAGTATTCTTTTGTGATGCCAGACGTCAGCGTTGCGGTAGAAGTTGAATTCCAAAAAGAAATAATCAACGAAATCAATTCTTCAAGCGCAACTAACTCTCCCGGTTGTTTTTCAAACGTTGGGGCAGGTTTACCTTTAATGGGTGCAGTTTCTATAAGTTCTGCGGTTATAGTTAATAAAAAAAGACAAAAAAAGCAAATATAAAATTAATTTTAAAAAGGAAAGCGTTAAGGTAGGTAAAAGTGGATCGGTTTATAGATAAAATATACAATACTGATTTAAAAGACGAAGTAAAAACGGATTTGTTGTTAAAGGCGTTAAACTGTAAAACGCGCCGTGATATTTTACGCGTTTTGGGTTACGGTTCGCAAAGTATATGGCAAATAGCGCAAACCTTAAACGTTCCACTTTCTACTATTTCAGAACACGTATCCGTGCTCTTAAAAACGGGTCTTGTTTCAGTTATGAGTACTTCTAAAGAACGCGGACACGGAAAAATTATCGCTCGCCAGTATGAAAAAATATTAATTAATATTTTTGACGATGAGTTAAAAGACCCCGTAAACAGTAAAAATTACACCGTTCAACTTCCCATAGGTAGTTATTCTGCTTTTAGCGTTCACCGCTATTGTGGAATGATAGGGGAGTCCGCTTATATTGAACGGAGAGACGACCCTAATATTTTTTACTCTCCACGTCGTTTTTCTGCCCAGCTTATTTGGTTTGATTACGGATTTTTAGAATATAAAATTCCCATGAAAAATATTATTCCAGATAAAATTAACGCTATATCCGTTTCTATGGAAATATGTAGTGAAGCGCCTTGGTATAACGAAAACTGGAAGTCAGATATATTTTTCGAAATCAACGGTAAAGAAGTGTGTTTATGGACCGCTCCTGGCGATTTTGGCAGTAGAAGGGGGTTACTAACTCCCGAATGGTGGAAAGACGGCACTCAGTACGGACTTATTAAATACTTAAAAGTTGCAAAGGACGGAACGTATTTAGATGGGGAAAGGATTTCTTCTGTTAATTTAAAGGATTTAAACTTGGAAGAAAATCCAATTGCCACATTGAAGTTTGGCGTCAAAGAAAATGCAAAAAATAGGGGCGGTATGAATTTATTTGGACATAAATTTGGCGACCATAACCAACATATTTTATTTACAGTCACTTATAATGAATAATATAAAAACCCCGCTATAAGCCGATTAACGCGACTTTTAGCGGGGTTTTGCTTTATAAATTAGTTGTTTAAATAACGCGATAAGAATTCTTTAGTTCTTGGCATTTTGGGATTAGTGAAAAATTCTTCGGGCGGGGCTTGTTCCACAACGTAGCCTTCGTCCATAAATAAAACTCTGGTAGATACGTCACGCGCAAAAGCCATTTCGTGTGTGACGATTATCATGGTAAGACCGCTACTTGCTAAAGCCTTCATAACGTCTAAAACTTCGCCTACCATTTCGGGGTCTAATGCAGAAGTCGGCTCGTCAAAAAGAATAACTTCGGGATTCATGCATAGCGCTCTCGCTATGGCAACTCTTTGCTTTTGCCCGCCAGAAAGTTGTGCGGGTTTTGCGTTAAGATATGCGCCCATACCTACTTTTTTAAGGTTTTCAATAGCAATTTGCTTTGCTTCTTCCTTTTTTCTTTTTAAAACTACCGTTTGTGGGCGAATACAGTTTGCAAGGGCGGTCATATTATTGAATAAATTGAACTGCTGAAAAACCATGCACACTTTGGCGCGGTAAGCGCAAAGATCAAATGCTTTTTCTTGAATATTTTCGCCTTTATACAGTATTTTACCGCTGGTGGGCTCTTCTAAAAGGTTAATACAGCGAAGCATTGTGCTTTTGCCAGAACCGGAAGAACCTATAACTGAAAGAATTTCGCCTTTATTTACGGTAACGTTAATATCTTTTAAAACTTCGTGATCGCCAAAATTCTTTTGTAAACCGATAAGTTCAATAATCTTTTCCATTAGCCGTTACTCCTTACCTTTATTTCCGCTTTAGGATCGGATTGTGAACCGCAAATAACGTAGTTTTCGCTACCTGCAAGCTTTCTTTCAATTAAGCGTAAAATGCGCGTTATTGTAAAGGTTAAAATAAAGTAGATAACGCAAATTACAAGATAGGTTTCGAACATCCAGAAGTTGCCTTTTATAATGATATCGCCTATTTTATAAAGTTCGTAAACGCCTATTACGTTTAAAACTGAAGTATCTTTAACGTTTATTACGAATTCGTTGCTAACAGAAGGAAGTATATTTCTAAACATTTGTGGGATTATTACGTTAAACATCGTTTGCCCGTGAGTCATACCTAAAGAGTGCGCCCCTTCAAATTGACCTTTATCTATTGATATAATACCACCGCGAACGATTTCAGCCATATACGCGCCCGTGTTTATAGATACGATTATAATACCTGCGGGAATAACCGGTAAAGTGTTACCGCCAGTAAGCCCGGCAAATCCCCAGAAAATAACCATAGATTGAACCATCATAGGCGTTCCGCGGAAAATTTCTACGTATACTGAAATTATGGCGTTTATAACTTTTTGCAAACACTTTATTACGGGGTTTTTTGAAGTGGGAATAGTGCGAATAAGTCCGGTTAAAATACCTATCGCAAGCCCGATAATAGTGCCGATTAGTGCTATTAAAAGGGTGTTTCCAATCCCTTCTAAGATGTTTGGGTAATAATCTTTTACTATCGAAATAACCTTGTCGAAAAAGCCGAGTTCTTGAACTTGTGTGGCAAGGTTGTTGGTTAAACTTGATAAATAGTGCATGTTAGTTTTTTAATTTTCTATATTTAGGTTAGCTTTTTTTATAGATGACTACTAAGTTAGAAAGGTAATAGCAGTTTGTGAAGTCAACTTCAGCTTCGCGTTCTGCAGTGGGGCTCATACCTGCGATAATGCCATCTACTGCGCCTGTTTGAACTGCGGGAATAAGTGAGTTCCATTCGTATTGATAAATTTCAAGAGCCATTCCAAGTTCTGATGCGATATATTTTGCAACTTGAACGTCGTATCCGTTTGCGTAAAGGGTAGAGCCTGAAGTGCCGTTTTTAATAGCAACTGCACCGTTTGCGTTTGAAGTTTGAGTCCAGTTAAACGGGTCGTAACCGCATTCCATAGCGATTTTTAAAGTGCCGTTAGAAGTATCCGTGCTGGTTGAAATTAAGGCTAATTCTTCTTCTAAAACAGCATTTTTATTTATGCTCATTTCAACTGCTTGCTCCATAAGAGTCTTTTTGGTTTCTTCTGAAATAGTTGCTATAACTTCATTTACTTGGGCTACTAACGGGCTACCGGTAGCAAAAGCAACTGCAATGCCGGTATCGGTAGGTCCTGCGGTAAAGCCGGTGTCGTTATTAACGAATGGTAAATATGCTAAACTTGGGTTTCTTAAACATTCTGCATACGCCGTGGGCTCTTCAGCAACGTAACCGTCTATAACACCGCTGTTAAGCGCGATTAAAAGAGCAGGGAAGTCTTCATAGTCAGAAATTTTAACGCCCTCAATTTGGCTAAGTACTTCAAGGTGGAAAGTTGCGCTTTGCGCTGCAATAGAAGCGCCTTTAAGATCGTGAATGTTCTTTGCTGTAGAAATATCTACTTTTTCTCTTCCACCACAAGCGGTAAAAGAAACGAGCATTACGATTACGGTTAAAAGGGTGATTAGTTTTTTCATTTTTTATCTCCTAAAAATTACTATAAAAAAACGGCCGAAGCAAAGTGCTACGACCGTTAAACGCATTATTTGGCGCAAAAACAAATCGAACGAAAGCACTCCACAAATACTTGTGACAGTTGCAAAGATATTTTCCTTGCACCCAACTCGTAACCGCTCAAACGGTTAATCGTTTCGGCAACCGCGCCTTTCTGCTTTAAGTCTTAAACGTTTGAGCGTCTACTTAAAGTTACTTTTCGCAAGTTGCGCCTCTAATCATTCTTGATTCGACTATTTAATTTACTCGCCTATAATAACACACTTTTTTATACCTGTCAACTAAAATTACTGCCAAAAATGCAAAATAACTGCTTTTATTGCAAAATGATAAAACGTCTATTAAAACGCGTTACTATAATATATATGAATATTTTTCTTTTTTAGTGTAAATAATTTGACAATCGGTAGATAAAGGGTATATAATTTAAATTGCTACTAATTTGGTAGCAATTAAAGGTGAAATAATGAAAATTTCTTCAAAAGCGCATTACGGATTGCAAGCGGTTTTTTTACTGGCAAAGGCTAACGGTGTGCTTTCTGCAAAAGAACTAGAAAAAGAGATAGGCGTTTCGGGTAAATATTTAGAACGCATTATGCGAACTCTATCTAATTGTGGCGTTGTTAAAGCCAACCGCGGAACTTCGGGTGGGTATTATCTTGCAAAGCCCGCCGAAAATATAACCGCAGGGGAAGTGGTTCGCTCTTTAGAAGACGAGCTTGAAATAATTTCTTGCGTTAAGACTGATTCTTGCAATAAGTGCGGTACTAGTTACGTTTGGAAAAAACTTTACGTCGGCATCAATCAAATATTAGACGGTATAACGTTGCAAGATATGGTTAAAGAAGATGAAGTTATAAATTCCGCATGCTTATCCTGCGGTAACGGTTGTGGCGGTGAAAAAAGCGGTTGCACTAAATGCTCTTCTTAAAGCGAAATACTTATTTATCGCGCTATAGCGCCACTTTTTATTAATAAAGAACAATAATTAACCGCAAAAGGCGGTAAAAGGTTATATATGAAAAAACAAATTTATCTAGATCACGCGGCAACAACTGCCGTAGATGAAAGAGCGCTTAATAAAATGCTTCCTTACTTTGCAGGTGTTTACGGCAACGCAAACAGTCAACATTTTTTTGGGCGCGAAGCGCAAAAGGCATTAGACGAAGCGAGAGATACTATTGCAAAAATAATAAACGCACACCCCTCTGAAGTGTATTTTACTTCTGGCGGAACGGAAGCGGATAACTGGGCAATGAAGGGTATTGCGCGCGCAAATGAAGAAAAGGGCAAACACATTATTACTTCAGTTATAGAACACCCCGCTGTTTTAGGCGCTTGTAAAGACCTTGAAAGGGTTGGATTTGAAGTTACTTACGTCGGTGTAAACAATAAGGGTATTATAGACCTTGAACAACTTAAAAATGCAATCAGGGAAGATACTATTTTAATTTCAGTTATGTATGCAAATAACGAAATAGGAACTATTCAACCTATCGAAGAAATCGTTAAAATTGCAAACGAAAGAAAAATTATCTTTTTCACAGACGCCGTTCAAGCAATGCCCGTTATCGATATAGACGTTAAAAAAGTGGGAATGGACGCTATGAGTTTTTCATCTCACAAGTTTAACGGTCCAAAGGGCATAGGCGTTTTATACGTGAGAAACGGTTTAAAAATTAAAAGTATGGTTTCCGGCGGGCACCAAGAAAGAACTAAGCGCGGTGGAACTTCTAACGTCGCTTGTGCAGTTGGTATGGCTGAAGCGTTAAGATTAAATCGTCTTACTTTAAAAGAAGATTATCAAAAAGTAAAAGAACTTCGCGATTATTTTGTAAGTAGGGTGGAAAATGAAATTCCCTATTCTTACTATAACGGAGATAGAGAAAACCGTGTTCCTTCTAACGCAGATTTTTCTTTTGAATTTATAGAAGGTGAATCTATTTTGTTTTCTTTGGATTTAGAAGGTATTGCCGTTTCATCTGGCTCGGCTTGTTCGTCTGGCTCGCTTGATCCTTCGCACGTATTACTTGCGATCGGCATAGAAGAAGCGGTTGCTCACGGATCTATAAGATTTTCTTTCGGTAAGGAAAACACTAAAGAAGAAGTAGATTACGTCGTTGATAAACTGAAACAGATAATAGAAAGATTAAGAAAAATGTCGCCGCTATTTAAGGCTGATATTAAAGATACAAAAATATAAAAACTACGCTATAACGCGATTAAATCACAATTTTAAATAAATTTTAAGAGAGAAATATTATGTATAACGAAAAAGTAATGAACGCATTTCAAAACCCCAAAAACGTTGGCGAAGTAGAAAACTACGATGGAATCGGAACAGTAGGTAATGCATCTTGCGGTGATATTATGCAAATCACCATCAAGGTAGAAAACGACGTTATCGTAGACGCTAAGTTTAAAACGTTCGGTTGCGCTGCCGCAGTTGCCACAAGCTCTACAGCAACCGATATGATTATCGGTATGACCTTAGATGAAGCATTAACCGTAACTAATAAAAAGGTTGTTGAAGTTTTAGAAGGTCTTCCCCCACAAAAAATACATTGTTCCGTTTTGGCAGAAGAGGCTATTAAAAAGGCGATAGAAGATTACAGATCTAAAAAATAAAGTTTTTCTACGCCGTTATACCGGCGAAAGTTTGCGTTTGGCTTGGTTACGTACAAAAGTACGTTACTTCTTACGGTCAATTCGCCTTTTTTCCACTCTAACTCGTATTAAATCTTTTTTTACCGTTTATATAGGCGATATCGCTACATTATCAATCGGCATAATCTGCAAAAGTCTGCATGATTATTTTCTTGCATTTGAGTTGTTTTGTAGTAGATTTTTTAAGACACAGACTAACTAAGTGATAGTTAATCGCTCTATAGCCACATTTTTAATAAAAACAAACCCCGTTTTTGCGTTATGCAAAAAACGGGGTGTTTTTTTAAGGAAGTGTTTTAAATGGGTGGTATGCAAAAATAAAAAACAGGGTAAATAAACCCGATAAACCCACCAAAGAATAAATCACTCTAGAAACGACTGAAGCGTCGCCAAAAATAAGGGATACTAAGTTGAAATTAAATAGCCCCACGAGTAACCAAACTATAGCCCCTATAATGACTAAAGTCATAGAAATTACTGTTGCGATTTTCATAAAAAAATAACCTCCAAAAAAGTATGCAGTTTTTAACTACGATAATAGTTTTTACTTTTTTAAAGGTTTTTATTCCAAGATATTAAGTTTTAGCCTTTATTTACGTTTTCTATCATTAAAAAATCAAAATCAACGCTTTCTATAAAGTCGCTTGCAAGAAATCTTACGTAGTTAAACTTTGCGAAATTAAATAGATGAGTTTTTAAAATTACGGGCGTAGGTAAGTCCATTTCGTGGCAAATTTCGCGTACGTAGTCGAAAAAATCTGCCCATTCCATATTTTCATCCTTTATAAAATCGTATTTTAGTAAGGTTTTATTATCTTTTATGGTGCGCGCCCAAAGTTTAACCATTTTAACTCCTTTTATGCGTAGTTTAAAGTATCGTCATATAGTATACCATTATTTAAAAAAAATAACAACCGTTTAAAAAGGATTTTTTTATTAGTTTTTATGGGATTATTATCATAGTATTTTTTCGCCCGTTCTTGCACACTGAAAAATACACCAGTAGCCTTTTCCGTGGCAGTCGAATATCGAAAGTGGAATAAACTTTGCATAACTTTCAAGTTTTTTTGGTTTTTTAGTATATTCGCCTAAAGCGCCGTGAACTACGTATTTTGGCTTTTGGTTTTCGTATATAACGCCAACGGTAAAAAAGTCGTTTTTTCCGTAGGGGATTTCTGCCCACTTGCTATCTGGTATAAGTGCTGTTAATGCGCTTATAGGTGGGTATTTACAAAATATATCTTCTAATTTTTCATTTATTTCGGCGAAGAAATTTTTGTTATCTTGCTTGTTATAAGCGCATTTTTCATCTTCATTTCCCCGCATACGATTTGCATTTTTTTCTTCCTGTTCTGCTTGTTCCTTACAGCCGTTAGAGTTGCAAGTTTGGTTATGTAACCCTTCATTTAAATCACTTCCTTTATCTGTATTTTCGCTGTTGAATAGATAATAATTTTCTTCGGCAACTGCTTCGTCGTCATATACTTCTTGGTGGGGTGTTACGTCTGGATCTTTTTCATTTTGCCGGTGCAAAAGTAACAAATTTTGCGCCGCCACGCTATCTTTATCGATTTTGTCCGCCTTGCGCATGCTTTTCTCATATAGGCTAGTTATCTCCGAAAGTTTTAAAAATTGTCCTTGGTAGCCAAAGTTTAGTGGATAGAACTCTTTTTCATCGTCGTAAAAAATAGCGCATGAAAAATTATATCCGTCAAACAGCGTGTTTTCAAAAGTAAACTTTTCTTTTGCCCTTTCTATTTTATTAACGATTTGTATTCCGTTTATATCAACTAAAAAAAGAATGAGGTTTTGTGTATTTTTAAAAGAGATGCAAGAAAGTGTGAACGCTAAATTTTCTTGCTTGCTATACTTCAAAATAGCCCCGCCGTTTGATAATTCTACTTTCTTTGAAACTGACTTTAATAAAGTAACGGTATTTGCGCTCATAAAACCCCCTTTAAGAAAAGCGCGTAGGATGCTCTTTCTTAATTTTAATATATTAAACGGGGGAATATTTTATGTTATTTGAACACAAAAGGGCAAAATTTGTAAAATATTCCTATGCCTAGTAAAAAATATTAAAAATTTGTTTACATTAATTTCGATTTGTGATAAAATGATATCGGTGAAGTTTGGGCATAATTTGTTTTTTAGGCGAAAAAAAACAGAATAATCCCATACTCACTTAATTAAAAGAAAAAACAATAACAAAAAATAGTTAATTATTTATTGGAGGCAATTAAATGGCACAAGAATTTACCACCAACAAGCAAGTTTTAAAGTTTGTTGAAGAAAGCGTTGCACTTTGCAAACCCGAACAAGTTGTTTGGATTACTGGCGACGAAGCTCAGTATGAAGCATTAAGAGCAGAAGCATGCGCAACTGGCGAAATGATTAAACTTAATCAGGAACTTCTTCCTAATTGTTATCTTCACCGTTCGGCTGTAAACGACGTAGCGCGTGTGGAAGGTAGAACCTTTATTTGTACCAAAAAAGAAGAAGACGCAGGTCCTATCAATAACTGGATGGATCCCAAAAAAGCATATAGCGAAGTAGGCGCTATTTTTAACGGCTCTATGAAGGGTAGAACTATGTACATAATTCCTTTCTCTATGGGCGCTGTTGGATCAAAGTTCTCTAAAATCGGTATTGAACTTACAGACTCTATCTACGTTGTTCTTTCTATGAAGATTATGACCAGAGTTGGTCAAAACGTATTAGACGCTTTAGGCGATAGCAACGATTTCGTTCGCGGTTTACACGCTAAAGCAGATTTAGACGCAGAAAAGAGATATATTCTTCACTTCCCCGAAGACAATACTATTTGGTCTGTTAACTCTGGTTACGGCGGAAACGTATTACTTGGTAAGAAGTGTTTTGCTCTTCGTATTGCTTCTTTCCAAGGCAAAAACGAAGGCTGGATGGCTGAACACATGCTTATCCTTGGTATCGAAAATCCCCAAGGCGAAGTTAAATATATCGCTGCTGCATTCCCCTCTGCTTGCGGTAAAACCAACCTTGCAATGCTCATTCCCCCCGAAGTGTATCGCGAAAAGGGTTATAAAGTATGGTGCGTAGGCGACGATATCGCTTGGATTAGAGTAGGCGAAGACGGAAGACTTTGGGCTATCAACCCCGAAAACGGTTTCTTTGGCGTTGCTCCTGGAACGAATATGAAGTCCAACCCCAACGCATTGCTTTCTACTAAGAAAGATTCAATTTTCACCAACGTTGTTCACAATCTTGAAAACAACACTATTTGGTGGGAAGGTATGGATAAGAATCCTCCTAAGAACGCGCTTAACTGGAAGGGTGAACCTTGGACTGCTGAAAGTGGTGAAAAGGGCGCTCATCCCAACAGTAGATTTACTGCTCCCGCAGTTAACTGTCCCTGTATTAGCGATCAATTCGAAGCAGCTAACGGTGTTCCCCTAAGCGCAATCGTATTCGGTGGCAGACGTGCTAAAACCGCACCCCTAGTATATCAATCAAGAGATTGGAATGCAGGCGTATTCGTAGGCTCTATTATGGCTTCAGAAACTACTGCTGCTGCAACCGGTGCTGTTGGTGTTGTTCGTCGTGATCCCATGGCTATGAGACCTTTCGTTGGTTACAACATGGCAGATTATTTTGCGCACTGGATTAACATGGGTAAGAAGATTACCAACAAACCCCAAATCTTCAACGTTAACTGGTTCAGAACTGATGACGAAGGTCACTTCATATGGCCTGGCTTCGGCGATAACCTACGCGTTCTTGAATGGATTTTAAAACGTTGTGATGGCGAAGTTGAAGCAAAAGAAACCGCTATCGGTTACGTTCCTTACGCTAAAGATATCAATCTTGAAGGCATTGGCGATGGCGTTACTGAACAAACTATTGAAGATCTTACCACCGTTGATACTGCAACTTGGGTTGAAGAAGCTAAGGGTATCGAAGAATTCTACGCACAGTTTGGCAACAAACTTCCCGCAGAACTTCGTGAAAATCTTGAAGGTTTAAAAGCAAGACTTGCAAAATAATTAACTTTAAATAAAATAAGACGCTCGCTTTTAGTGGCGTAGCGATAGGGGAATTTTAATTTAATACAAAAGTGTAGCCCACTATACTTCGCTTTAAGGCGAAATATGGTGGGCTTTTCTTATCCATTAAAAATTAAAGATTTAAGTTATATTTTTAGCCTTGTGGCTAAAAGTGATATGCAAAACAAGTTTTGCGTTATAATTTTCGAGAGAAAAATTCAAGGTTCTGCTTTAGCAGGTTCTTATAATTTTCGAGAGAAAAATTCAAGGTTCTGCTTTAACAGGTTCTTATATTTCTCTCGAAGAAGTTATATTAAATAAATCCTTAACTTGCCTTTAGGCAAATATAACTGCCGATAGGCAATATCACTCGCTTTTAGCGAATATAACAAATCCGTAAGGATTTATTTAGTTGCCGAATCCCTTGTAGGGACTCGGCTTGTAAAGCGAGCGTTTTTTGTTTGATACCTTAAAAGGGTTAAGGGTTATTTTTAATATTTACAGATAATTGTTGACGGAATTTTATATTTATGGTAAAATAGTAATTAATCATAATGCTGTATTATGCCATTTAGCGCCTTTTTTGCACCATATCAACTGTTGCAGAGTAAAAATATAGGGTTATTTGGTGTAATTTATAGTAAAAATCTAATGATAAAGGAGCAAAATATGCGCTTAATAAAGGCGGGCGAATCGCACGGTGAAGCAATGGTAGGTATTTTATCGGGCGTGCCGGCGGGAATTGTAGTTAAAAAAGAATATATTTTAAGCCTGCTTAAAGAGCGTAGAACTGCCCTTGGTAGAAGTGAACGCCAACTTCGCGAAAGGGATAAAGTAGATATCGTAACGGGTATAAGAAAGGGGATTACCCTTGGAAACAACGTTGCAATGGTTATTAAAAATGCCGTTTGGCAAGAATATAAAGAGATTTTAAATCCCTTTGAATGCGACGAAAGTTTGGCTAACGTTACGGCAGTTCGCCCAGGCCATGCAGATTTAGCAGGGTTATACAGAACTGGCTTTAGCGACGCGCGCAATATCTTGGAAGGCGCATCGGCAAGAAACACCTGTTTAGACGTTGCTCTTGGCGCGGTTTCCGTTTGCATGTTAGAGCAGTTGGGCGTTAAAATAGCGGTAAGGGTTAAAGCGCTTGGCGAAATTAAAGATGAAAAAGAGTATTCTTTTGAGCAAAACTTAAACAACAAAGCGCCCGCTTTTACACAAAATAAAGCCTTTGTAAGCGCGTGCAAAAAACAAATAGAGAAAGCCAAAACACAAGGACAAACGCTTGGTGGAGTTGTTGAAATAACCGTTAGTCCTTTAAAATTAGGTTTTGGTAGTTACGTTGCCGAAAAGCGTGTTAACGCGCTTATAGCGGGACTTTTAATGCAAATTCAAGCAGTTAAAGGGGTGTATTTTGGCGAAAACCCCTTCGATAGCGGATATACTGCAAGCCAGTACGTTGGCAGTATAGAAAATATAAACGGTAAAGTGGTTACCACTTCATCAACCGGCGGAATAGACGGCGGTATGACTAACGGCGATCATATTAAAATAACGGTAGCCGTTAAAGCAATTCCCACAACGAAAAAGGGAAGTAAAACGATAGACGTAAAAAGCGGTGAGGTTTGCATTTCTGCAAAAGAACGTTCAGACGTAACCGCAGTTTTTGCCATTTGCCCCGTGCTTAAGTGCGTAACGGCAACGGCGTTATCACAAGCGATTACCGAAAGGTTGGGTTGTGATAATATGCAAATGATAGAAAAAAGGTATAACGATCTATGGTAAAGGCAGAAAAAGGGCAAACCCTGCATGGCTTTTTACAGGTGGATGGCGATAAATCGCTTACCGTGCGCGCCATACTTTTAGGGGCGATAGCAAGCGGAAAAACGATTATAAACGGCGCTCTTGTTTGTAACGATACCTTGGCTACGATTTCTTGCGCCCGCAAACTCGGCGCCAAAATTTATCGCCGTGGTAACAAAATATCAATAACGGGTACAAAAAAAATTGCAAACAATGCTATTTTTGACTGTAAAAACAGCGCAACCCTTGCAAGGCTTTTAATCGGTATATTGTCTGGCGCTGGGGCATATGCCACGGTAAAAGGAGATAAAAGTTTATCTTCACGTCCGATGGCAAGAGTTTGCGATCCGCTAATTTTACGCGGAGCAAAAATCACAACCACTAACGGTAAATTGCCGATAAAAATATATCCCGCTACTTTGCAAGAATATTCTTACTTTATGCAAGTGGATAGCGCTCAAGTTAAAAGCGCCTTGCTTTTGTCTGGGCTTATAAGTAAAAAAACAACCGTTGTAACTGAAAGAAATAAAACGCGTGACCATACCGAAAAGATGATAGAATATCTTGGCGGAAATATTTCGGTTAACAACAAGCAAATTTCTTTATGCGAAAGTTCGTTAATCGGTAATAAAATATCAATTTTAAAAGACCCGTCAAGCGCTTCTTTTTATCTTTCTATGGGGCTTGTTTTGGGCGAAGTTACGGTTGAAAAGGTGCTGTTAACCGACTCCCGCGCGGGCTTTTATAATAAATTAAAAAGTGTAAACGCGCATATTAATTATAGTAACGTAAACAATTCTCCATTTGGAAAAAGTGCCGATATAACCGCTAAAAAAAGCGAAATTTATTATTTTGAAATTACAAGTGAAGAAATACCTTCTTTAATAGATGAACTTCCTATTATCTGTGCAGTTGCTTGTTTAAATAAAGGATGTAAAATTTTTGGTGCAAGCGAACTTCGCGTAAAAGAAAGTGATAGATTAAATGGAATTTGCGAACTTTTAAGTAAAGCTGGAGCGCGATGCGAAGTTTTTGAAGATGATTTAGTCGTTTATCCCATAGAAAAGGGTAAATATTTTGAATACGAAAGTACCGATCATCGCCTTTTAATGACTGCTTTTGTTCTTGGCGTATGTTTAAACGGCTGTTTAATCAATAACGAAAAGTGGGTGGACGTATCTTTCCCGAATTTCTTTAAAAACTTTTACTTAAATAGATTAGGGCTTGTTGGTGTAGATCTATCTAAATCTCAATCAGGGGTTATGCATAAGTTTATTTTAGGCAAATTACGCTTAAGTAATTTTACCTTTGAACAGCGTTCTTTAAATGAAAACGCCTTTGATGATTTTATGCAAAAGTGCCCCTATAAGGCGTTTAACGCCACAATTCCGTATAAAGAAAGACTGTTTTTAGATTCGAGTGAGAAAAGCGAAAAAGCAGTAATGAGCAAAAGTGCGAATTATTATTTTAACGGAGTTACTTATACCACCGACGGAGACGGATTATATTATGCGTTAAAGCAAAAAGGGGTAGAAGTAAATAATAAAAATATTTTAGTTTACGGTGTTGGCGGTGCGGGTAGAAGTATAGCGCTTAGCCTTTTACGTAAGGGCGGAAGAGTTTTCGTTGCTAATAGAACTTTTGAGCGCGCGCAAAACTTCAGTTCATACACAAATGGCAAAGTTCAGGTTTATAACGGCGAGCGATGCGATATTTTAATTAATGCAACGGCTGTTTCTAATTCGGATATATTTTGCGAAGAACAAATAAAAAACGCTTTTTACGTTGTGGATATAAACTACGGCAAGCCATCTGCTTTGCTTTTAAAAGCAAAAGAGTTAAACGTTGCTTGTGAAGATGGTTTTGCTATGTTGTTTATGCAAGCTTATTTAAGCGATTGTATTTTACTCAATAAAAAACCGCAATTAAAAATGGCGTGTGCATTATATAAAAAATTCATAGGTGAAAAATATGAAAATAGAAGTGATTAACGGCGTTAACTTAGGTATGCTTGGTTCGCGCGAACAAACAATATACGGAAATAAAACGCTTGAACAAATCAACGCTGAAATTCTATCGTTTTGCAACGCAAAGGGCATAGAAGTTTGTTTTTTTCAAAGCGATATAGAAGGCGAACTATGCAAGCGAATTCAAAGTAGTGATGCAGACGGAATAGTTTTAAACGCCGGCGCTTATACTCATTACAGTATCGCCCTTCGCGACGCTATTTCCGGCGCAAAGAAAAGAGTTGTTGAAGTGCATATTTCTAATCTTTTTGCACGCGAAGAATTCCGCCAAAAAAGTATGATTGCCCCAGTTTGTGAAGGTACGGTTTGCGGGTTTGGCGAAAAGGGTTATCTTCTTGCGATAGAGAGTTTTTTATTATGAATATAGTTTTAATAGGAATGCCCGGAAGCGGAAAAAGCTCGTTTGGCAGGTTTATTGCAAATCTTATGAATATGCCGTTTATCGACACCGACGAAGAGATTTGTAAAAAATATGGCGATATTTCCACTATTTTTTCTTCGGGTGGAGAAAAGGTTTTTCGCGAGTTTGAAGAAAGTGAAGTTTGCCTTGTAAGCCAAAAAGATAACTGTGTTATAGCCACGGGTGGTGGCGTTGTAACTAATAAAACGGCAGTTAGGGCTTTAAAGGAAAACGGGCTTTTAGTTTATCTTTACTGTGATGCGGACTTTTTGCTAGCGCGACTTGAAAAGGATGATACCAGGCCGCTTTTACTAGGCGAGAATAAAAGAGAAAAAATAGAAGAACTTTTAAGGTCACGCGCGAATCTATATTTAAAGTATTCAGACGTGGTTTTAAATGAAGGCGGTATTTTGCAAAGCAGAAATTTGCTTGAAGAAGAAGAGCAAATTCAGCTTGGCGCGCTTTACTTAGAATTTTTAAACGCCTTTGAAAAAAGAGTTTATTCATAAACGTTTTGTAATAACCAAACGAAAAATTTACATTTATTTAAAGTTGAAATTAGATGGTTTTTTATAACCGCCCGTTGTGGGTAAAAAGGAGCAAATAATGCTTGAATTAAAGAACGTAACAAAAATATACGCAGAAGGAACGCATAAAAGAGTGGTGGCGTTATCGAATGCAACCCTTGCCTTTCGCGAAAGTGAATTCGTCTCTATTTTAGGGCCTTCTGGGTGCGGTAAATCTACCATGCTTAATATTATCGGTGGATTAGATCGTTATACCGATGGGGAAGTTATAGTAGACGGCGTTAATACTTGCGATTTTACCGAAAGGGATTGGGATACGTACCGCAATAGAAAAATAGGTTTTGTGTTCCAAAGTTATAACCTTATCGCTCATCAAACGGTGCTTGAAAACGTAGAACTTGCATTAACGTTATCTGGTGTAAGCGCAATAGCGAGAAAGCGCCTTGCGATGAACGCATTAGAAAAGGTGGGGCTTGCAAACCATCTGCGCAAAAAACCAACCGAACTTTCGGGCGGGGAAATGCAAAGGGTTGCAATAGCACGCGCTATCGTAAACGACCCTGAAGTAATTTTGGCAGACGAACCCACCGGCGCGTTAGATAGTAAAACAAGCGTGCAAATAATGGATTTGCTCAAGGAAATTTCTAAAGAAAAGTTGGTAATAATGGTTACTCACAACGATTCTTTAGCGAATGCATATTCTACTAGGATTATTAAACTTTTAGATAGTAAAATTATAGCGGATAGCAATCCCTTTAACCCGCTTAAAGAAAGAGATGAACAACAGCAAAAGTCCGCAAATAAGTCGATTAGCTTGCAAAAGCGCAAGAAAAAACAACCGGAAAACGAACTTGCGGAAGCCAAGAAAAAACATACTTCAATGAGTTTTTGGCTATCTTTATCGCTTTCTTTAAAGAACTTACTAACGAAGAAAACAAGAACAGGTCTTACGTCTATTGCAAGTTCAATAGGTATAGTTGGTTTAGCGTTGGTGCTTGCTTTATTTAACGGTTTGAATATCTTTTTGGCAAAGATACAGCAAGAAACGCTTTCGGCATATCCCATGTACGTTTCAACTTCAACTACTACGGACGTTAGCCAGTATATTTCTATCTTTTTAGACGACGATAACTACATTTCTAACCCAAATATGAAAGATAAAGTTTTCGTAAGTCACTTAGTAACCCAACTTAACAGCGCAAAGATAAGAAATAAAATTACCTTAGAATTCCAAGACTATTTAAACAAAATGCCCACCGAATACGGTACGGTTAATTATAGTTACGGCACTAGCATGAATTTGTTCAAAAAGAAGGTAGTTTACGATACTTCCGATTTAGGAATTCCATTAAAAGAAGTAGTCGTTCCTTACGTAAGTTTATCGATTGGCAGTTATTTTAAAGAAATCGTTGGCGATCAAGATTTGGTTTTAAGCCAGTACGATATGATTGCAGGTTCTTATCCTACGCAGGCAAACGAACTGTGTTTAGTATTAGATAAGAATAATAGAATTACCGATACCGCGCTTATGGCGTTTTTGATGGATATAAACGCGAACAAGAAAGACGAAAACGGTGAATTTATCGTTAATTCTTACGAATACGATAAATTCCTTGGCGAGCTTCAACCTGACGGGACAAGAAAGGAAAGTGTTTACGGAACTTTTTCGGTTGCGCTAAACAACGGTTTATATCGCGATACTAATAGCGACGGTATTTACGAAAAACAAGTTTGTTCTATGGAAAGCAAACTTAATGAAGTTTACGGCGCGCCTTCTTCTGCAATGGTAAACGCCCTTAAGAGAATGGGTATAACCGTTCCACAATGTTATAACGGCAACGTAAATAATGCGTTCGATTTAAAAATAACTTGTATATTAAGGTTAAAAGAAGAAACCACAACGGGCTTGTTCGGTGCATCACCCATAGGTTACACACCCGCATTAACCGAATATTTACGCCAACAATCCAAAAATTCCGCAGTTGTAAAAGAACAAGAAAAACAACTTTCTTACCTTACAGACGGGGATGATTCAACAACTTGTATAAACGTTTTAAACGGTAATACTTTAACAACCGAAAGTGCCGTTAACGATGCTATAAAGGCACTTGGCTACGCAGAACTCCCAACAAAAGTAGAGTTTTATGCTAACTCCTTTGAAAATAAAGAAAACATTAAAAAATACATTGCAGGGTTTAATCAGTTAGAAAGCACAGCGGAAGAAAACAAAATTTCCGTTACAGACGTTGTAAGTGCTATTATAGACGTTCTTCAAACGTTCGTTAATATTATAACTTACGTCTTGCTTGCTTTAACTGCAATTTCTTTAATAGTTGCCGCCATCATGATAGCGATTATTACTTACGTTTCCGTAATAGAGCGTACGCGAGAAATAGGTATTTTGCGTTCTATAGGGGCAAGAAAAATAGACGTAATGTCTGTATTTAACGCCGAAACGGTTATTATAGGCTTAGTGTCTGGCGTAATAGGTATTTTGCTTGCAATAATAATACAGTTCCCTTTAAATCTTATTTTAAAGAGTGTAACTGGGGTTGGATCACTTGTTGTTATTTCCCCTGTGCATGCATTAATTTTAATAGGGGTTTCAATACTTGTAACTTTACTTTCAGGTATGATTCCCGCCTTTATGGCTTCTAAAAAAGATCCCGTTAAGGCTTTGCGTTCCGAATAATATTATAAAAAAACAAAAGTGGGGTTAATCGCGTTATAGCCCCACTTTTTTGTTTGATTTTTAGTTAAAATATAGTCGTATTTTGTAATATAAATGGCAAAAAAATATAAGTCTTTTTGAAATATGTATTGACAAAAGCATAGTATAGTGATACAATGGGTGGAAATGGGATAAAGGAGAATAAAAAATGAATTTGTTTAAAAAATTATTATCTATTTTGATGGCTTGCGTTTTTTTGGTTGCTACTTTTAGCGGATGTAAATTTTTTGAAACTTCTTCAAGTAGTCAGAAAGATGTTTATGATGTTAAAATAATTGCTACGTGGACTATAGATCAGAATGTTAAATATGAATTTTTAATGTCTGAGAATGGTACAACTATTAATTTGCCTAAAAAAAGAGAAGGTAGTTATTTGCTTACATATATAGTTTATAAAAATGGAATAGCATCCAATTATGAAGAAGGTATGATTTCGGCATTTTTTGAAGAGTCTTATGATTGGATGGTTTACTTTTCTGGTAATGTTTTTTCGCAATTAGATGATCAAATCAAAAGGGAGTTTATTATTAATGTAAAAGACTATAGAATACGTCCAACACTTGTTATAGATGCTAACGGTGCAATTAAATACACAAATAATAAAAAATACGTATATAAATATGACGGTAAGCCACATTGTCCTAAAGGTCTTTATTGTGTATATGAAGATGAAATATTAGAAATTAGTGGATGCTCAAGGTGGATTAGGTCGCCTTGGAATAAATTTATTAGTGAAGAAGATGGTGGCGTAATTGACGTTGGTGTTTATACACTAGAATTAATCGTTTATTCAAAATATTACATAGATCTAAAGAATCGAGAGAGATGTTTTGACATTTCTATTTCCGTTGTAGTTGAAATTATAAATTAAAAAGATATGATGACATGAATAGAAAAATAAAAAAATTATGTTTTAGTGTATGGTTGGTTAATTAGTTGCATAAAACTTAATACATAAAAATAAAAGTGGGGTTAATCGCGTTATAGCCCCACTTTTTTGTTTGGTTTTTATTTGAATAAACGGTTATAATACCTTGTAATCTTCTGCGATAACCGCGTCTTTTGCTTTTTGCAAAGTATCTTCGCTATCGCAAACGATTTCTACCATTCCGCTTTCAAGGTCTGCTTTTGCGCTTTCAACACCGCTTACAGAAAGGCAGGCTTTTTGAACGTGTGCAACGCAACGCATGCACATCATTCCTTCAACTTTAAAGATGTAAGATTTCATTTTTTCATTCTCCTTAACAATTTCATTAATTTGGTTTTGTTTTATTTCACAACCGCTATCGCAGTTTTGCTTTTTAAATTTCATAAAATTAATAGTGAGCGCATTTAAAACAACCGAAATACTAGATAAACTCATTGCAACAGAACCTATCATGGGGTTGATTTTTAGCCCAAACGGATAATAGAAAATTCCACTTGCAATAACAACGCACACAAGGTTATATGCAAAAGCCCAAAACAGCCCGAGTTTAATTGTGTTAAGCACTCGCTTAGAAAGGTCTATTGCATTAACGATATCGGTTAGCGTTTTCCTAAGAAGAACGATATCGCCGGATTCAGCCGCTATATCGCTTCCGCCCCCCATTGCAATGCCTATATCGGCGCTCATAAGGGCGGGCGCGTCGTTTACTCCGTCGCCAACCATTGCAACGTATTCATTTTTCATTTTAAGTTGTTTAATAACTTCTTGTTTTTTATCGGGATAAACTTCTGCAATAACTTCATCTATTCCAACTTCGCGCGCTATATAAAGCGCGGTGTTATAATTATCGCCAGTTAACATAACCACTTTAATTTTTCGTTTTTTAAGCAGTTCAACAGCATTTTTGCTTTGCGGTTTTAACTGGTCTTTTAAAGCAATAAGTGCCCCTATAACACCGTTAACAACCACTACAAGAACGGTTTTTCCCGCAGAAGAAAGGTTGTTTACTTCATTTAAAAGTTCTTCTTCTTTGTAATTAGGAAGTGCGTTTTTAAGGTTGCCTATAATATAACTTTTGCCTTTTACGGTTGCTTTTAATCCCATTCCGTCCACGCTTTCAAATTGACTTACTTCTTCGTTGTAAGCGCCTTTTTGCTTTGAATACTCGCAAATGGCGTGGGCAAGCGGGTGTTCAGATTTACTCTCTATAGAATACACCGCGTTAATAATTTCTTGCGCGTTACCTTGGTATAAAGTGAAATCGGTAACCGTGGGTGCGCCTTGCGTTAAAGTTCCCGTTTTATCTAGTACTACGGTGGTTATCTTGTGAGCGTTTTCTAAAATTTCTGCGTTTTTAATAAGTAAGCCGTTTTGCGCGCCTTTGCCTGTGCCTACCATAATTGCCACAGGGGTTGCAAGCCCAAGAGCGCAAGGGCAGGCGATTACTACTAATGAAATGGCAAAGTTAAAAGAGAGTTCAAAAGAAGAACTTGCTATTAAATTCACTATGAAAGTGATAACCGCAACTGATAAAATAAGCGGTACGAAAATCCCCGATATTTTATCTGCAAGCCGTGAAATAGGCGCTTTAGAGTTGGATGCTTCATCTACTAGTCGAATAATTTCGGATATAGAAGTATCTTCGCCTACTTTGGTTGCCTCAATTTGAATATAGCCTGAATTTAAAGCGGTAGAGCAGTAAACTTCTTCCCCTTCGCCCTTTAACACGGGCATAGATTCTCCCGTTATGTTCGCTTGATTTATAGCCCCTTGCCCGCTTGTTATAACGCCGTCTACGGGGATGAGTTCCCCTTTTTTAACAATCACGGTATCTCCCTTTATAACTTCACTTATGGGAAGTGTAATTTGATTGCCGTTGCGAATAACAGTTGCTTTATCTGGGCTTAAAAGCATCATTTGTTCTATTGCTTTGGTGGTTTTTTTCTTGGAAAGACCTTCAAGATATTTACCAAGGCTAACTATTGTTAAAATCATGCCCGCGCTTTCAAAATACAAATTATCGTGGTATGTTTTTACTATTTGTGAAAACTTTTCCACTTCGCTTGCGTTGGCGTTTTCAAGCGCGTTTATAAGTCCTTGTTGACCGTGCGCTATCATAAACAGCGCGAATATACCGTAAATAAGAGATGCGGTTGAGCCTATCGCTATAAGGGTATCCATATTCGGCGCGCCTTTGAAAAGTTTTTTGTATCCTGAAATAAAATACTTGCGATAAATATAAATTATGGGCAAGGTTAAAATAAACTGCAGTAATGCAAATCCCATCGGATTTTTGTGGTGGTCGAATATATTGGGGGCGGGAAATCCCCACATCATATTGCCCATTGAAAAATACATCAGCGCAAGCAGTAATGCCACGCAGGTTATAAGTTTTAGTAGCGGGCGTTCTTGATTTTGTTCGCTTTTTTGCGGTGTACTTTTAGTATAATTGTTTTTTTCGCCTTGTAAGTTGGCGGTGTAGCCCGCCTTTATTACGGCGTTTATTATTTGCTCGTCGGTTATTTTGTTTTGGTCGTATTCAACGAGCATATTGTTTTTTAACAGATTTACCTGCACGCTTTTTACGCCTAGTTTTTCAACCGCCTTTTGGACGTGCGCAGAGCAAGCCGAACAGGTCATTCCGCCAACTGTGAATTTGCTTTTTTTCATACAATTTTTCCTTTTAGTCTTTGTTTTTTATAGGTTTAATATATACCGCTTAGTTAAATCTTTTAAAAATATCGGTAATTTCATCAACAACTTGCGTGTTCCCTTTTTGAATTTTTTCTACTACGCAGGTTTTTAAGTGATCTTCCATAATTAAACTTGCCAAACCTTTAACCGCTTTGTCTATTGCGGAAAGTTGAATTAAAATATCGGTACAGTATCTGTTTTCCTCAATCATTTTTTTAACGCCGTTAAGCTGACCGGTTAGCCTATTTATTCTGCTAAACATATCCTTTATTTGCGCTTCTGTTCGCTCGGTGCTTTTCTTGCATGTGCACAAGTGTTCTTTTACGTTTGTGGGTTGCATTTTATTCTCCTTTAATATACCCCCATAGGGTATATATATTATAATACGAGTGCAGTTATTTGTCAAGCAATAAAAACAAAATTTCTAACCTTTATGGTAAGCGAAATTGCTGTTTTTGGTAAAAAATGGGATAAAAACAAAAAAACAGGTACAAAAATGCAAATCAAAACAAATATGCAAAAAAGAAAATATACACTTTTGCTACTTATTTATATACAATAAGACCGAATTAAAGAAAAAAACTGTATTAATAAAATGTGAAAGAAAAAAACTTTATAAAATAGGCAATTTTTTTTTAAAACT
>JAZOCA010000152.1:0-5861 GCA_045596285.1 Christensenellaceae bacterium
TCTGTAGTTTTTTAAAATAAGATCAGATAAATACATAGCGAAAAGTTTACAGCCTAAAAAATTAAAAATAAATATACCGATATTCTTGCTTTTTTTAAACTTTTTATATATAATATATAAAAGAACCGCGTTTTCCGCCTCCAAAAATAGGGGCGGTTAAATTATCTTATAAAAAACTTATAAAAAAACGCAAAAAAGCAACGTGAGGATTATAAAAATCCACTTCACGACTACTATTATATAATTTTAATGAAAATAAGTCAATCTATACGGAACGATTTAAAGATTTTGCAAAGGAGTAAAAGATGGAAAACTACGAAATTTTGTGGAACAACGCGCTAGACGTTTTAAAAAACACGGTTAGTTCTATTTCCTATTCAACCTACGTTCAAAAAATAACCCCAGTAGATTTAGAAGGTAGAAAACTCGTTTTAAACGTACCAACCGAACTTTTCGCGCGTGAAATCGCCAATAGATTGTTAGATAAAATTTTGCAAGCGCTAAAAACGGCAGAAACTGGTGTTTCTTCAATAAAACTAACCGTTGGGGACAGCGATAAAGACTATTTACACGCAAATAGCGAAGCAGAACCGCTTTTAGAAAGTTCTATGGAAATCAACCCCAGATACACCTTTGATTCATTCGTTGTTGGCTCTTCTAATAAGTTTTTATACTCTGCGGCAAAAGCGGTTGCCGAAGATCCGGGCAAAAATTACAACCCCTTGTTTATTTACGGCGGAACGGGGCTTGGTAAAACGCACATAATGCACGCTATTGCTAACCACGTAAAAAAAGAAAACCCAAACACGAACGTGTTGTATGCAACCTGCGAAAAATTCACAACCGATTTAATTACGATAATTCGTCAAGGTAAAGGCTCTGCATCTTCTTCGCAAGAATTTAGAAACAGATACAGAAACGTAGACGTTTTAATTATAGACGACGTTCAGTTTTTAGCAAATAAGGAAGCCACTCAGGAAGAATTTTTCCACACCTTTAACGAACTTTATTCACAAGAAAAGCAAATTATTCTTTCGGCAGACTGCCACCCCAGTCAAATCGCAACCCTTTCTGAAAGGCTTAAAACGCGCTTTGAAGGCGGACTTATGGCGCAAGTTTTATCGCCCGATATAGAAACGAAAATCGCTATTTTACAACGCAAGGCAGAAGAAAGAAAATATATAATTAACACCGAAGTTGCAACCTATTTAGCAGAAAATAGCAGTAGCGACGTGCGCTCTTTAGAAGGGCTTTTAAACAAAGTAATTTTTGCATCCCTTCTTCACGAATCGCCCATAACCGTACCTTTAGCTATGGAAGCGATAAAACAATCGGTTTCAAGCGAAAATAAAGAAGTTATGACGACTACCAACGTCATAAATATCGTTTGCAATTTCTATAACGTCACAAAAAGCGACATCATAGGTAAAAAGCGCAACAAAGAAGTTGTTGAACCAAGGCAAATTTGCATGTATTTAATGACCGAACTTCTATCCGTACCGCTAATGACGATAGGGCAAGCAATGGGCGGAAGAGATCATACCACGGTTATCCACGCGCGCGATAAGGTTGCCGAACTTATTAAAACGAACACTCGAATTGCAACCGAAGTTAACGACCTTAAAAACCTTATTTTAAAAAAATAACAATATTAAAGTGCGAAAATTTTGCGTTTTGTGCAAAAAAACACAATACGTTGTTAAAAAATTGCAACCATAACCAAGTTTTGTAAAAAAATATTTAGCGATAACAACCGCTTTTTCTCGGCCCGAATACGCAGTTTTGTTAACTACGTTATTTGGGCTTAAAATATAAGGCTACTTATATGCAATCTTTTTTTCGCCACCTTTTTACATTTTGAAATATTTTTTAAAAAGATGCGGCTTATGCGCGGGTTTAAAAAAATTTTAATTTAGCACAAACTTTTTAACATTCATTTAAGCAGGATAAATTTATGAACACACAGTTTATTAAAGGAGAATTTGACGCGATAGTAGTAGGCGCTGGGCACGCGGGATGCGAAGCAGGGCTTGCTTTGGCGCGCACCGGTTTTAAAACCGCCCTTTTAACGCTAAACTTAGATAGTATTGCCTTTATGGCGTGCAACCCTTCTATCGGTGGAACGGCAAAGGGGCATTTAGTTCGCGAAATAGACGCGCTTGGCGGTGAAATGGGCAAGGTGGCAGATAGCACCTTGCTTCAAATAAGAATGTTAAACCGCGGTAAGGGCGCTGCAGTTCAATCTCTTCGCGCGCAAACGGATAAAAACGACTATCACACGCAAATGAAAAGGGTGCTTGAAAACACCCCTAATCTTACGATAATTCAATGCGAAGTTAGCGAAATTTTAGCCGAAGACGGTGTAGTTTTAGGCGTTAAAAACACCTTTGGGCATATTTTAAAGGCAAAAAGCGTAATACTTTGCACCGGCGTTTATCTTAACAGCACGGTTTTGGCTGGCGAATGGCAACAAAACGCAGGGCCTAACGGCTTTGCACCGGCAAACGCTTTAACAGAAAACCTTATTAAACTTGGCTTTAAAGTTCGCAGATTTAAAACGGGTACACCCGCGAGAGTAGACGGCAGAACGATTGATTTTTCTAAATGTGAAATCCAAGAAGGGGAACAAAACGTATATCCATTTTCCTTCCTTTCTGCACGCGTTCCCGAAAAACAAACCCCTTGCTACTTAACTTATACCAACACAAAAACTCACGATATAATTCGCGCAAACATGCACCGCTCGCCACTATATAACGGCGTTATCGTAGGCACAGGCCCAAGATACTGCCCGTCTATAGAGACCAAAGTAGAGCGTTTTGCCGATAAAGAACGCCACCAAATATTTTTAGAACCCGAGGGCGCAGATACTAATGAAATATACGTTCAAGGCATGTCTACTTCTCTTCCGCAAGACGTTCAAGAAGAAATGTATAAAACGATTGCCGGCTTAGAAGATTGCCACATTATGCGCTATGCTTACGCCATTGAATACGACTGCATAGACAGTATGGACTTGTTGCCCACCCTTGAATACAAAGGTATTTCCGGGCTGTATTGCGCGGGGCAACTAAACGGCACAAGCGGTTATGAAGAAGCGGGCGCGCAGGGGCTTATCGCAGGAATTAATGCGTCGCTAAAAATGCGCGGTGAACAGCCTTTGATTTTGCGCCGAGACGAAGCATACATAGGCGTGCTTATAGACGACTTAGTTACCAAAGGAACAGACGAACCATACCGCATTATGACCTCACGCGCGGAACACCGAATTTTCCTGCGCCAAGACAATGCGGATTTCCGCCTTACCGAACGCGGACGCCAAGTTGGTTTGGTAGACGATTATAGATACCAAGTATTTTGTGAAAAGAAAAATCAAAAGGAAGAACTTTATAAAGAGTTAACCATTTCTCATCCCGCAAAGGAAGTTACAGAAATTGTAGTTAAGCACGGTGGCAATATTCCGCAAAACGGGCTTTCTTACAAAGATTTAATAACCAGAAACATTCCCATTCGCGAAATACGCGAAACCTTTAACGCTTTTAAAGGCATATCTGAAGACCTTTTGGATTCGGTTGAAACCGAAGTGCGTTACGGCGGATATTTAGAAAAACAAAACCGCGAAATAGAACGCGCCAAAAAGTTGGAAGAAAAACTTTTACCCGAAGATATAGATTACAACTCTATTGAGGGATTAAGATTAGAAGCAAGGCAAAAACTCTCTTACGTTCGTCCATTAAACCTTGGCCAAGCAGGCAGAATACCCGGGGTTAACCCTGCGGATATTTCCGTTTTAATGGTATATTTAAAGAAATAAAATTAATATAATTTAATATAAAATAAACAAAAAAGTGGGGCTATAACGCGATTAACCCCACTTTTAATATTTAAGAAGAAAATAATAAGTTAAAAAAAGTGACGTGCCAAGCAAATAAGCATTACACCTTTTTGAGTAAATAATTAATAAGCTTTTTCTATTGCAAGTGGGCTAATAAAAATTTATAATTATGCGTTATATAGCAAGATACTCGACTTATAGCCCACTTTTTATTAAAATACTACGCAAGAAATATTAGTTGAATCTGCATAAATAGAAAAGGAGAACACAACCCCCTCTCGTTGGTTTACGTTAATGCGAATATGGCTATAATAATAACGCCCATCTTTTAATTTAAAGCCTTTTTGGGTTAAAGTTTGTTCCCATTTTTGCGCGCTATCCCCTATTTTTAATCCGTAAATATTATAATTTTCGTCGTAGCAGTGTATACCAGTTATATACTGCTTTTTACTTAAGACGTCTGGCCAAGAAGAAACGCTGTATTGAACGTAATTAATATCTTCTTTACTACTATAATCTTCGCCGTATTTTTTATTGACGTAGCCGGTGACGCCAAAGCCAGGAACAATAAAATAGTCCTCAAAAGAAATATCTGCGGTAATTTCGGTTAATATGCAAAATTCAAAGTTGGTGTTTTTTTGCATGTTGCGCGCAAAAGAAAGAGTTATGCTTTTACCTATACAACCGCTAAAGGGAAAAACTAATAAAGTGATAATCAAAACAAAAACAACCAAAAAGCGACTAATCTTTTTTGTATTTTTCATATCGCGATACTCCTTTAAAGAACTTTTTTTCTTTTATTATACAGCTCTTTCATCTATTATACAACAAAATGCAGTAAAAGTCCTTAAAATAAGAAAAATTAAATTACTAAAGGGATTGACATAACCCCAAATTTGTGGTAATATAATCTCATGGATAAAAAACTTATAAGCATAGTAGTTCCCTGTTATAACGAAGAACTTACAGTAGAAAAATTTTATACCGAAGCGGTGCGCGTTTTTTCTGACCTTAAACACGATTACGAAATTATTTTTGTAAACGACGGAAGTAAAGATTCAACCTACTCTATCATTTGCGACATTGCAAAAAAAGATTCAAGAGTAAAAGGCGTATCGTTTAGCAGAAACTTTGGCCATCAACCCGCTATTTTGTGCGGTTTTGCACACGCCAAGGGCGACGCAGTTGTAGAACTGGACTGCGATTTGCAAGATCCCTTAGAAGTGGTTTTACAAATGGTTGAAAAATGGGAGCAAGGCTACCAAATCGTTCACGGCAGAAGAATAAAAAGAAAGGGTGAAAGCATATTTAAAAAGGCAACGGCAAGCATGTATTATTCTTTGCTTGCAAAAATCACCAAAGTTCCCGTACCGCGCAACACAGGCGATTTTAAACTTTACGATCGCGTTGCTATAAACCATATTTTGCAGATGCCAGAACGCGATAAATATATTCGCGGGCTTGCTTCTTGGGTTGGCTTTAACCAAACTTTTGTGGACTTTGAAAGAAAGGAACGTTTTGCAGGCGAAACTAAATACACCTTAAAGAAAATGATAAACCTTGCAAAAAGCGGTATAATTTCTAATAGCGACGCACCGTTATACCTTTCTTTAACCGTGGGAATTATCGCTTGCGTTCTTTCACTTTTGTGTTTTATTACCTTTATAGTTCTAACCGCGTGCGACGTTTACCTACCCTTTACCGCATGGCTTTTCCCCGCGGTAACCTTGCTGTTTTCGGGCAACTGGATATTTAACGCAATATCTAATATTTACCTTGCACGAGTTTACGACGAAGTTAAATCTCGCCCCGAATATATCGTTCAAGAAAAAATCAATTTAGATTAAAAAGACGTTAAAATTAATTTACAAATTATTTAAAAGTAAACAATAAACATCCACCCGAATATCGGGTGGTTTTTATTTTTCGGGCATAGCTCTTGTTCACTGGCTAGCACAAATATGCTTTTTATTTGACCTGCCAGTCATGCACTTATTACCTGCTACCCGTCAACGGGTTTCACTTT
>JAZOCA010000153.1:0-4751 GCA_045596285.1 Christensenellaceae bacterium
ATCACCGAAGGTGTATATCATCAGCCGTAGGCTGTATCTTCTTTCGCAATGATGATATACAAGGCTTTCGCCTTGGTGATATACAAAACTTCGTTTTGATGATATACACGCCTTTGGCGTGATTGGGATGCTACAGTTCAAACCCAAACAAAAAAGGCAAAAATATCTTTTTTATCGTCTCTTCACATAAAAATCGACAAGTATTAACTTGTCGATTTTTTTATTTTATTTAATTTGTGACGATTTTATAACAGGATGTTTTACGCCTGTTTTTTTATTTTGTTTTATTTGTAGATATTATAAATTCAAGTTGCTCTATAAAATAAAATATTTTGAAAAATGATAGATAAACTCTTTATTTATTGTTGTTTTTATGTTTTGCATAACGATAATTAATTTTATTTATTTGTATAAAATATTTTTTTATAGTCATAATTTAAGTAATGAAAAAAAGATGTGTTATAATTGAGCATGAGGACCTTAAGCGTCTTGAAGAAAGAGAAAGTTATACTAGTAGATTTGCAATTAAAGAGGTGAGCGATAGTGACAAATAATCGAGTGATGAGCAATAGTGAATATTTAAAATTTGTTTCTAAGTTTACCCCAAAAACAAATGAAGTTAGAAGCTTGTTTAATAGTTTTTTAATCGGTGGTTTGGTATGTTGTATTGGTCAATTTATAAGATACATGTTAGAGTTATATTTGAAATTAGAAGGAGATGTTTTATCCTCTACTGTTTCGGTAGTGATGATATTTATCGGCGTGTTGTTAACAGGGCTTGGTGTTTACGATAGAATTGGTAAGCGAGCAGGTGGTGGCTCGATAGTTCCTATAACTGGTTTTGCCAACTCGGTCGCTTCTCCTGCAATGGAATTTGCGCGTGAAGGGTATGTGTATGGCATGGCTGCTAAAATGTTTACTGTTGCTGGTCCTATAATCGTTTTTGGCGTTAGTGGGAGTATTTTAGTTGGATTGATTTACTATTTTTTTATTTATTAAGGAGTTTTATGGGTAGAATAATTTATTATAAAAATAATCCTAAAATAATTGCTACAGCAACCGTTTGTGGACCTAAGGAAAGTAAAAGTAAGTTATCGAAATATATTGATAAAACAATTAAGGATGACTATTATAATCAAAAGACATTTGAGCTTGCAGAACGAAAAATGTTGATTGAAGCCGTTAAAACGGCAGTAGATAAAAGTGGTTATTTGGAAAAAGATATTGATGTTTACGTTGGTGGGGATTTGTTAAATCAAATTATTTCTGCATCATTTTGTGCTAGAGAATTTCCTTTTCCATTCTTAGGTGTTTATACAGCGTGTTCTACAATGGGGGAAAGCCTTTTGCTTGGAGCAACTCTTGTTGATGGTGGATACTTAAGAAATGCAGTATGTGCAACTTCTAGTCATTTTTCTACAGCAGAAAGACAGTATCGTTTTCCTTTGGAACAGGGTACAACAAGACCTGCTCAATCTCAATGGACCGTTACCGGGGCGGGTGCAAGTTTTATATCGTGTAAGGGGGAAGGGGTTAAAATCAAATCTGCATTAATAGGGCGGGTTGTTGATTACGGTGTAACCGACACTAACAACATGGGAGCAGCAATGGCTCCTGCCGTTGTAGATTCGCTATACGATTATTTTATGGAAAGTAGAACTATTCCGGAAGAATTTGACGTGATCCTTACTGGAGACCTAGGAAGCTTGGGTTCAAGAATTTTGAAGGAATTAATAAAGAAAAAAGGTATTAATATCGATAATAATCACGTTGATTGCGGTGAATTAATATATAATATCGCGGAAGAAGAATATCAAGGAGGAAGTGGCGCAGGCTGTAGCGCCGTAGTTTTTAATTCATATATATACAAAATGATGACGTTAAAAAAATATAAAAGAATTCTTTTTGTTCCAACGGGCGCTTTGCTTTCTACTCTTTCAAGTCAGCAAGGAGAATCAATTCCTGGAATAGCAAACGTCATTGAGTTGCAAGTATAACTTCATTTACATATGGAAGAAATAATATTAACCTACTTTAAAGTATTTTTGACGGGTGGAGCAATATGTTTAATTGCACAACTGCTTATAAATTATACTAAAATTACTGCTGGTAAGATACTTGTTGTTTTTATGTTATCAGGTCTTTTTCTCCAGGCTTTGAATGTTTATGAAAAATTGATTGAATTTGGTCAAAGTGGGGCAACTGTGCCTATAAGCGGATTTGGATATTTACTTGCCAAAGGAGCAATGGAGGGCGCTAAAGAAAGTTTGCTTGGGGCATTAACCGGAGGTTTTATAGCCTCAGCAGCCGGAGTTTCCTCAGCAGTTATTTTTAGTTTTATTGTGGCGTTAATTTTTAAACCGAGGTCAAAGGTTAACTAAGTCGCTCATATAATATAACGTGAAGAAAAATTTAAAAAGTAAAATTATAATAATAGCATTAATTTTTGATTTAATCTTTAGTTATTTATATTTTTCAGCAACGGCAATAATTTTAGATGAAGCGGGCGAAACGTTTAAATCTAATATTTCAAACTGTAGTTACTATGCCATACAGGATTATTTGAAAGATGGCTATGATTTTTCTCAGTTATGTAAAATTGAGCGGGATTCAAATGGAAGAATTACCTTAATTCAAACGGATGCTTTTTTAACTAATTATTTAGTTAAAGAATTAGCATTAGATTGTTATGATTATATGGATAAGGTGGTGTGTGGTGGATTATATATACCAAGTGGATCGCTAACAGGCCTTAAATTGTTGGCGGGTTATGGTTCGAAAGTAAAGGTAAATATAAATTCAGTTCTTTCTGTAGAGTGTAAAATCGTTAGAACAATTGAAAGCGCAGGAATTAACCAAACTCGACAAACCTTATCTGCGGATATATTTTGTGAAATTACAGTTTACGCTCCTTTTTATAAAAAATATTATTCTGAAAGTATAGAAGTGGTACTTTTAGATAATTTAATCGTTGGTGATGTTCCTTCATCATATTTTAATGCAACGATAGTTGCAAGCGGGTCAGTTAATTAATCATATATTAATACATTATTATGTATTAATTCAAAAAAAAGATTGCTTTTATTTGACATTTTACTTAATTGTGTTTATAATTAAGTGGAAAGTATAAATAAAAGCTACGATGGAGAGGTTTTATATCACCTATTTGCTTTACAGAGAAAGATTACGCGGGTGAAAGAATCTTAAGTAAATGATAGAAAACGTTCGCTCCGGAGCTTCGCAAAGAAAGATTATATATCCGTAGAATGCGACGTTTGCCGCGTAAAGGCTTTAATGAGGCAAATATTATTTTGCGAAAATAGGTGGTACAGCGATTTTTTTCGCCCTATTACGGTTGTAATGGGGCGTTTTATTTTTGAATTAATATATAGAGCGTTTATTAACGCAAATAAAGGAGAATTATGCAAGAAAAAATCAATGAACTTTACGCAAGTGCTGAAAGTGCTTTGTTGCAAGTGAATGATCTTAAGGGACTTGATGAAATCAGAGTTGCATATCTTGGTAAAAGCGGTAGCGTTACAGGCTTATTAAAAGGTATGCGTGACGTTGCTCCGGAAGATAGACCTAAGGTTGGGCAAATGGTGAATCAACTTCGTGAAAAAATCGGAATGTTGATTTCTTCAAAAGAAGAATATCTTAAGAACGTAGAAATGCAAAACGCTTTAAAGAATGAAAGCGTTGACGTAACTATACCTGGGAAAAAGAGTGATTTAGGATCTCTTCATCCCATAAATTTGGTAAGAAACGAACTAATTGACGCATTTGCAGGGATGGGGTTTGAAATTTTTGAAGGCCCTGAAATTGAACTTGACGAATATAATTTCCGTTTATTGAATATACCCCAGGATCATCCCGCGCGCGATATGCAAGATACTTTGTATATAACGGATAATATATTGCTTCGCACACAAACCTCATCAGGGCAGGCACGCGTAATGCAAGACAAAAAACCCCCTTTAAAGATATTGAGTCCTGGAAAGGTTTATCGTGCTGATGACGATGCAACTCATAGCCCCATGTTCCATCAAATGGAAGGTTTGGTTGTAGATAAAAATATTACTTTATGCGATTTAAAAGGAACTTTGGAAGCGTTTTTGAAAAAAATGTTCAAAGATGATTTAAAAACACGTTTGAGACCTTCCTATTTTCCCTTTACAGAACCTAGTGTAGAAGTTGACGTTACATGCTTTGAATGCAAAGGTAAAGGTTGTCATCTTTGCAAAGGTACTGGGTGGATAGAGGTTTTAGGCGCAGGAATAGTTAACCGTCGCGTTTTGGAAAACTGTGGCATTGATCCCGATGAATACCAAGGCTTTGCGTTTGGAATAGGGCTTGAAAGAATTGCTATGTTAAAATACGGTATTCCTGATATTAGACTTTTCTTTGAAAACGACGTTAGATTTTTAAAACAATTTAAGTAGAAGGGGTGTAGAATATGAAATTACCTTTAAGTTGGTTAAATGAATACGTAAAAGTAGACGATATTCCCATAGAAGTATTAAAAGATAAACTTTTTTCATGTGGGTTTGAAGTTGAAGAAATAATAGAATTAAATAAAAACGTAAAGGGTATCGTAGTTTGTAAGATAGACAAAATAGAACAACATCCAAATGCGGATAAACTATCCGTATGTCAAATTGATGCTGGAGAATACGGAAAGTTACAAATAGTTACAAACGCTAAGAATATTAAAGTTAAGTCGGAGGCCAAGCGGTCTTAGGAAGACAAAT
>JAZOCA010000154.1:0-3348 GCA_045596285.1 Christensenellaceae bacterium
CATGGCTACGATCCGACTTTACAGGTTCGCCGTCAATATTATAAGTTCCAGTTGACGTAGCTCCATAAGCAAAGGTTTCAAACGGTATTCTTGCCGAATACTCAGGAAGAAGTTTTGATGGTTTTTCCTCTTGAACACACCCAGTAAGCGAACAAACGGAAAATATCGTTACCAAACAAAGAATTATAATTTTATTAAATATTTTTTTCATTCTTCTTTCCTCCTTTATTCGTTATCGGGATAAATATCCTCAACCGTGCCTTCATTATTTCCGTTATCAGGCGGAAGAATCGGATCGGGATCAGGCGTGGGATCGGGTTCAGGGTTTGGCGTTTCAGGTGCTATAGGTCCGCTACACTTTAGCGTCGTATCGGTCGGTGTACAAGCAAAGGTTGAACCTTCTTTACCCGTATACGTTCCGTTTACGCCCGCGTAAACTATAATTGAGCCAGCAAACACGTCCTGTTCGTAAACCAAAGAGGTTGCAAACGTACTAGTGTTTACAAGGTTACCATTTTCTTTAAGCGTTAAAACTATGTTTACAGTTTTGTCACTATTGAGCGAAGTGGTTATCGTATAAGTAAATTCTACGTCCGCCCTATTGTTAAATCTTGACAAGAAATAGAAGTTTTTATTATACTCACTTGCATCGTTTGTAAAGGTTAAGCCTTTATCTGCATCGACGTTTGATCCCGACATTCTATTCGGTCCGTAAATTCTAAAACTTTCAGCACGCGAACTAGTTTGTTGGATATTACCCGGCATAATGAGGATACCTTTTCCACCATCGCTAGTCATATTGCCGTTAATCTTATCGGCAAATAGAACTACGTTAGGAACGTTTCCACCCTTAAACTTAAAGGATATTTCCGTACCAACACCGTACTCTCCTTGATATGAAATATAACTGTTTGGCGTACCAGTAAAGTACGATTTCGTCATATTTTTATAGTTTGCATTTTTAAGAGTTACCGAGCCGTCCTCGTTATGAGTTGTACCAAGTTCTAACATTTCGTAAACTTTTTCGCCATAATACGGTTCTGAAATTTGAACAGTCGTATCTTCACCGTTTTCCTTGTACGCAGCGTATACGATAACATTAGTGCCAGCAAAATCGCTTACCAGCATATTTCTATCAACTTTTGAAGTGTCGGTTTTTCCGTCAGCCGTTCTCATAGAGAAGTCGTGATATTGATGGGCAACGCTCTCGTAACTCACCAAAAGCTCATTTGTATTAGCGTCGTATAATCTAACGATAACTACTAATTCATCATTTTCATTTGCTTTTGTTCCAACGACGTATCTATAAGTTCTATCCTTTGTTTCTTCCGTCTGTTCCGCCTCTATTAATCCGTTTTGAGTAACAAGCGTGTTTGCAATGCGTTGAACTGTATGATCGGTATTAGTATTCATACGGTTTGGTCCAAAAATTCTAATTCCTTGCGCGTTTGGTCTACTTATATCGCTGAGTAAGAATAAACCGTTACCGCCGTTATACGATACGTTTCCGTTAATATTGTCAGCAAATAACATTACGTTTGGTAAGTTGTTGCCCTTAAACAATATTTCCGTAAAGTAACCGACACCGTAATCTCCCTTAAGCGCATAGTAACTGTTGTCAAGTTTAGTTGTAAGCGCGCCGCCCAAACTTACATTGTAATTTGACGGTTTTCCGGGATTTTTAAGAGTAATCGTACCGTCTGAGTTTTCTTTAGCGTTTACATACAACTGTTCTGGCATATCACCAGGCTCACTTGTAATTCTAAACGTTGTATCAAGGTCTTTTCCTTTAAGAGCTGAATACAATACGATACTACCTGCCTCAACGTCGTCTTTCGTAAGGACTTTTCTCAGCTGAGACTCTTTGTTTGAATAAGCAAAGTCCCAACCATAAGTCAGCGTTGATTCGGTTGCTGTCAATAGAGAACCGTCTTCAGCATCGTACAAATATTGAACTAAAACGATTTGGTCATTGTTGTTTAGTCTTGTACCAATAACCCACTTATAAGTTCTGCTGCCGATTGCTGGGTTTTCAAGTGCTTGTAAGCGTCCGCGTTGAGTGAGCAAATCTCTCCCTTCCATATTGCCGCTATTGGCGTATCTAATCAACGCGCCGCCCCAACTCCATTCATTGTTCATCCTATTTGGTCCAAACGCTTGCATGCTTGCAAGCTCATCGTGAGTCTCCATAACGTTTGCTGTTTCCATACCCGAGGCAACTAAAATACCCTTTCCGCCGCCACGATAAGTAATATTTGAATCGATAGAATCGGCAAAGAACATAACGTAAGGCATATTGTTATCCTTAAACGTTACTTCAATAAACGTGCCAACTCCGTAATCACCACGGAAACCGTAATAACTAAGATCGGTATTGTTTAACGCAACCGTCGTATGATGTGAAGGATAAGCGCCTGTAAGAGTTATTTCGCCATCGCTTGTTTCAGAAAATCCGTTAGCAACGATACGCGGTTGATAAACCATTTTGCCGATATAACTCCCGTCAGCCTTAACAGCAATAACGACGAGTTTATAATCCATATATTTTCTAGTTATAAAACTTGAAACATCAAACGATTTAACGTTAGAATCGAGGAAGAAATTTTTGCTTTGAATTTTAACTTTATATTGAGTAGCCCCTTCTACAGCATTCCAACTTGCAACGCTAGTTGATTCGTTAAAGGAAATAGACGATTGTAAATCAGGAATAACGTCAATATTTTCTTCACAATTAACAGTTATAGTTTTATTAACGGGATTACCAGCGTTTTTAAACACATAGTTAAATTTATAAACACCTTCTTCAAGGAACGTAAAACGACCTTTCGTTGTTAACCCACCATCGCTACCGATATAAAAACCTTCACTATCCGACTCGCCAAAATCCTGATCACTTTTCATTAAGTTAATGATATAAGGATCTTTTTGCACGCTCGGAATGACCTCAACGAAGTCAATATATTGCTGACACGCGGTCTCTGAAACAACAAAGGGCGTTGCCAAACTCATAATACCACGCATATTTTTATAAGACTTCCACTCTACCGTAATTGCTTTAGTAGTTACGGTTACGTAAGGATCTTTTTCATAAACGTTAAATTCGGTGGTTTTATTTGCTTTTGCGCCTCCCTTTTGCGCATTTATTTCTAGTCGATATTTGCTTGCTGTCGCCACATAAAAAGTTTTATGTGCTACGTCCTCACTTTCCTCAAAAGATGCTTTTTCTTCATCATATTTTGCAACCTTATAAGAATAAGTAACGCCACTAGTTATTTTGTGAAAATCACTTAAATCGATGTTGTCACCGACATTATATTGATAAATAGGCGTTTGAAGCTCAATTTCTAC
>JAZOCA010000155.1:0-2428 GCA_045596285.1 Christensenellaceae bacterium
CCGAAGCAATAGAAATATTGCTTAAGAATAAAGATAAATTTGAATTCCCCGTTTATTGGGGGGTAGATCTTCAAAGCGAGCACGAAAGATATTTGACAGAACAAGTATTTAAAAAACCCGTTTTCCTAATTGATTATCCTAAAGAAATCAAAGCGTTTTACATGCGTTTAAACGACGATGGAAAGACTGTTGCAGCAATGGATTTATTAGTTCCTGGTATAGGTGAATTAATAGGTGGTAGTCAAAGAGAGGAACGCGAAGATCGTTTAATTGAAAAAATAAAAGAATTTGGTTTAAAAGAAGAAGATTACGATTGGTATATCAAATTGCGTAGATATGGTGGAACACGTCACGCAGGTTTCGGTTTAGGCTTTGAAAGAATGGTAATGTATTTAACCGGAGTTTCTAATATTCGCGACGTAATTCCATTCCCCAGAACTGTTTCAAATCTTGAATTTTAAGGTGAAAAATGTATAAAATTGCAGTCGATTGTTTTGGCGGTGATAATTCTCCCGTTGCTAATATAGAAGGTGCATTAGATGCAATAAAGAAATCGAATGATTTTATTGTTGCTTTAGTTGGGGATGAAGATATTATTAATTCTCATCTTCAGCAATTTGAATATGATAAAACTCGAGTTGAAATCATAGATGCAAAAGAAGTTATCAGTTGTGAAGAGCAGCCGACAGAAGCCGTTAAAAAGAAATCGGATTCTTCTATTGTAAAAGGCTGTCTTGCATTAAACGCTGATGCAGATGCCTTTGTTTCAACTGGGAGTACTGGGGCTTTGCTCGTTGCATGTACATTAAAAGTCGGTAGAATACGCGGCGTTTCACGTCCTGCTTTACTTCCTACGTTACCTACCTTAAAAGGTGGTGAAGTTGTTATGTTAGACGTCGGTGCAAACGCGGATTGCAAACCTTTAAATTTATTTCATTTCGCATTAATGGGTTCGGTATATGCATCCAACATATTAGGGATAGATAGCCCACGCGTTGCATTACTTTCAAACGGTACTGAAGATGCAAAGGGAAATGAACTAACAAAGCAACTTAACTATGCTTTAAGGCGTTGCCCTGAAATTAATTTTATAGGAAATATTGAAGCAAGGGACATTATTTCGGGTGAGTGCGACGTTGTTGTAACTGACGGATTCAGTGGAAACGTTGCGCTTAAAAGCATGGAAGGTATTGCGGGAGCTGTGTTTGCCACCTTGAAAAAATCTGTAAAAAGTTCGATTTTATCTACAATTGGCGCTATGTTTATGAAAAAGTCTTTACGCGAAGTAAAGAATACTTTAGATTATAACAAAAAAGGTGGCGCTATGTTTATAGGAGCAAAAAAGGTCATTGTTAAAGCACATGGTTCTTCAAAGGCTTCGGCTGTATCTGCGTCGATAATACAGGCAAAACGCGCATGCGAAAACAATATTTGTGATGCAATTAAACAAAAAATTGATTCTACTCCCGTACCGCCGTTCGCGCCAGAAGAATAGTTATGAATTTTGACTCAAATAGTATTGAAAAAATCATTGATTATTCATTTAAGAATAAGCTACTGTTGCAATCTGCTTTCACTCATAAATCATTCCACGGTAGCAATGTTTCAAACAATGAAAGGTTAGAGTTTTTAGGTGATTCGATACTCGGCTATGTGGTTGCGGAATATTTATACAAGCAAGGGAAAAAGATAACCGAAGGACAGATGACTTCCTTAAAACAACGTTACGTATCTACTAAACCATTAGCAAATGCTATAAGGCTTTTAGGGTTACAAGATTACATAATTCAAGGTGAAAGTCTTAATTACAGTGCAGGATTAAACGACAGATTGTTGGAAAATTTGTTTGAAGCGATCGTTGCAGCCTTATATTTAGATGGTGGGTTAGAGTGTGCAGTTGCTTTTATCCATCAAAATTTACTTGATGGAAACAAATATAACGAAAATAAGATTCAAGGAGATTATAAAAGCTCCTTGCAAATATATACTCAATCAAAAAAAATGGGAACACCTTCATACGAGATGATGTCTAAATCTGGTCCGGAACACGATCCAGTATTTACTATGGCGGTTTTAGTGGGCGGTAAGACGTTGGCTGTTGGCAATGGTGGCAATAAAAGTGTTGCTTCGCAGGACGCTGCGCGCAGGGCTTTAAATAAACTAATCAGGCAGGAATAAATTAGTGAATTTTGTTAAAATTGAACTTATCGGGTTTAAAAGTTTTGCCGATAAGCAAGAAATACAATTTAATGAGGGAGTAACCGCAATTGTAGGACCTAACGGTTGTGGTAAGAGTAATATTTCTGATGCAATAAGATGGGTTTTAGGTGAGCAATCCGCAAAGTCTTTGCGTGGTTCATCAATGCAAGACGTTATTTTTAACGGAACTCAGAACAGAAAATCGCTTTCTTACTGCGAAGTTTCCTTA
>JAZOCA010000156.1:0-1820 GCA_045596285.1 Christensenellaceae bacterium
TGTTAACACTTGGAATGGGTACTGCTAGAGTAATTTCTCAAGATTCACTCCTTACCTATAAAGGCTTGGAAGCAGACACTACTGGTAGAACCTATATCTATAAAGTAGGTACTTTGCTTGATACTGATAACACTATTATCGTTCTCACTGAACTTACTGATAAGGCAACTGGCGCACTCATCACGTCAGCAACTAAAGACACTGGAATTTATAACACTGAACTTTCTAGCGGTAACATCATCGCTTACGGTCAGATTAAGGGCGCAGGCAACACTACCACGTTTAAGGCAAGCAAACCTTATCAAGGTGGTGTAGGCTATCAAATGAGCGGTGCGACTATCGCTGCGGACGGAACTGTTAGCTTAGCAGCAAGAAAAAATAACGCAGGTATCGCTGCTTCTGGTCAGTTGTTCGGCTTGATAGAGGGCTCAGATGACTACAACGTTTGTGGTGCAGTATCTTACTTTGCATTAGCAGGCGAATACGGCGTAGGAACTTATATGGATTTCTACTTCACTGGCAACAATATGCCTGAAGTTATGTTCTTTGCAGACGTCATCAACGCAAGGATGACTGGTTATACAAGCTACTCTGACGGTTATGCTACCACCACCGGTGAAAAGGGCGTGCTTATCTCTAACGGTATGTACGGCGGTAGCAATAACTTTGAAAGCAACTTCACCATTTGGGGACCGAACAGAATGTACTACGGTGACGGTGCATCCGTTAAAGGCGTAGTAAACAAAGCAAAAGCACAATATGCTTTAAGCGACGGTTCACTCTTGACTCAGGCTGCGTTAATCAATAACCCTGATACTAACTTCAAGTACACCGTTGGTACTTACGAAGCGGGTGAAAACTTAGGTGTTCACGTTATTCTTTACACCGTTTCTGGCGAAACTTTAACCAAAGTTATCGACTCAACTATCGATACTGGTATTGCTCTCACTGAAATTGATGCTGGTTCAATCGTTCTTTATCAAACGATTAAGGCTGACGCAACCGTATTTAAGTATACTGCTCCTTATGAGTCTGCGCCTAGCGTATTCTCTCAAGGTGCAACCGTTGCTGAAGACGGCACTATTACCTTAAAGGGAACTTCAACTGGTATCAGAATGTATGACGTTGCAAACCTCAACAACAACTACTATGCACTAAACGGCAAGTACGGCGTTGGAACTTCTGTTGAAGTGTTCTTCACCGGCAACAATATGCCTGAAATTATGCTCTTCTCTGACGTAATCAGCGGCAATATGACCAACTTTGAATCATATCCTACTAGCGGAGAATGGGAAAACTATACCAAAAACAATCATAAGGGATTGCTCTTCTCTAACGGTTTAGGTCTTAACAGTAACAATCAAAACAAGGCTGAGAGAAAATTCATCGTTTGGGGTATGGATAGGATTACCAGCACTTCGGGTTTAAGCGGTGGATTCCAGTATGCAATTGGCGGTGCTTTAGAGGTTTTTGGTTCAAACGCTGCTCCCCACGCAATGTCACAGCAAAATCTTAACGATAACTATGCTGACACTCCGTTTAAGTATACCGTTTCAACCTACGACGACAACGGATACCTCGCAGTAAAAGCTGTTCTCGTTAACGCTACTACTGAAGATGTCGTTGGCGAAGTTGAATTCACTACTGAAATTTTGACCGTTAACGTTGCTCCTGGTTCAATCATTTTCTATGATACCGTTAAGGGAAGCGACACCGTATTCAAAATTGGTGAAGTAGGTAAATGAACTGACCGTGAGGAGGTCGTGACGAACGACCTCTTCACCTACGGTGCTCCTGGAACGTACGATGCGGACACGACC
>JAZOCA010000157.1:0-60786 GCA_045596285.1 Christensenellaceae bacterium
TATTTTTATCTTTTTTTACTAATAAAAATAAGCCGAAGAAAATTCTTCGGCAAATTATCTTTATTTTAAGTTTTCTGGATTTAAACATTCAAGTTCGGGAAACACGAATAGTCCGTTCTTTCTAATAAGAACGTCGTCAAACCAAATTTCCCCACCGCCAAACTTTTCGGTCATGATTAAAACCAAATCCCAGTGGATGCTTGAACGGTTACCGTTATCACATTCGTCGTAACAACAACCGGGGGTAAAGTGAATAGACCCTGCAATTTTTTCGTCGAATAAAATATCTCCCATAGGATTATTTATATAAGGGTTAACGCCGATAGCGAATTCACCAACGTATCTTGCACCTTCATCAGTATCAAATATAGCGTTTAACTGTTCGGTATAGTTGCCGGTTGCACTTACAATCTTACCATCTTTAAATTCAAGGCGAACGTTTTCATGTTTTAAGCCCTGTTGCATAGATGGAGCGTTATACGTAATAACGCCGTTTACGCTGTTTTTTACGGGAGCAGAATAAATTTCGCCGTCGGGAATATTCAATTCGCCCGCGCACTTGATTGCAGGCATACCCTTTATAGAGAAAGTAAGATCGGTGTCTTTAGCGACAAGGCGAACTTTATCGGTTTTTTCCATAAGAGCCTTTAAAGAGTCCATAGCCCTATCCATTTTGCCGTAATCCATAGTACAAACGTCAAAATAAAAATCTTCAAACGCTTCTGTAGACATACCAGACATTTGCGCCATAGAAGGAGTGGGATATCTTAAAACTACCCAACGAGTTGCACCAACGCGTTTTTCGTGATGAACGGGGTAAGAATATAACTTTTGATATAAACTGTTCTTATCTGCGGGAATATCGCCCATTTCACAACTGTTTTCCCCACCGCGAACGCCTATATAACAATCCATTTCATCCATAACAAACCCATCGTACTTAGCCCATAGATTGCAATATTCTTCATTACAGCCCATAAGCATAGCGCGCATTACAGCGTGATCGCGAAGATATACGAAGGGATATCCGCCTGCTTCATAGGTTTCTTTAACAAGTGCTTTAACAAGCGCGTTTGGAATACCAAAGGCTTCTATCATAACCTTTTCGCCCTTTTTTACTTTACAGGAATAATTAACCAAATTTTTAGCAAGTTTTAAAATTCTTGGATCGCTCATAATCTATCTCTCCGTTTTTGCTTTTTTTCCATTATAGTATACACTTATTTGAATAAAATTGCAATTATTTTGTAATACTCTTTTAATTTCGTTATTCATTTATCCTTTGTTTTAGCCTTAATTTATGTATGAAAGTTTTAAAAAAAAATCTACCGTTTAACCTAACTTTTCAAAAGCAAAAAAAATATAAAAAAATTTTTAAAAATTTATATGAAATTTATTGACATTCATTTGAATGTGTGATATACTCATAGTGAAATATGTAGAAAAGAACATTCAACAAGGGTTAATAACCATTAAAAGAGCCCAAAATAAAGCGACGGCAAATAAAGACGTTTCTAAACCAAAATGAACGTATTATATGCCAAGTCAAAAGGAGTAATTATGAACAACTACCCCGGAACGAACGTTGCAATAAAAAAAGGCGTTAGCGGAAAACAGTTTTTAAACGGATTATTTATGGGAAGTAGCGGAATCGTAATGAGCCAGTTGAACGAAATTACAGGATTAAAAACGCCAACCGTTCAAAACTGGGTTCTTCGCGGATTTATTCCACACCCCGTTAACAAGCGCTATTCTAAAGACGCAACCGCGCGTATATTTATTATTAACGTATTGCGCTCTATTATGAATTTAGACGATATTAAAAAACTTCTTATTTTCGTTAACGGCAATCCCGAAGATCGAGCGGACGATATTATTCCCGAAAGCGCTTTATATGGGTATTTTTGTGAAGTTATAGCAAATGAAAATTTCTCTTTTAAGCGCGTTAACGAACTTATAGACGGGGTTATTGCTTCTTATGAAGAAAAATTAAAGGATGCAAAATCGCGCGTTAAAAAGGCTTTGGAAGTTATTTGCATCAATTATTTAGCGTGTGATCTTCAAGCGCGCTCTAAAGAGATTATGGCGTCTATTGAAGATAAAAATATTTTTGGCAAACAGTTATAATATAATAACTTGTTAGGAGATTGATTTGGAAGTAATTGCATATAGAAAAAAAGGCATTTGGTTAATGTACGCTTTCACGTTTTTGCTTGGACTTTGTGTTCCTTTAATTCCAGTAAATGATCCTTTCTACATGATTTTAACCGCTCTTTTTTCACTTACCTTTATAAGTGTTTCTTTAATAGTACTCATAATGTACTTTACTACCCCGCAAGAAGCAATTTTTTATAATGAATACGAACAGGCTATTTATCTAAAAAAGGGCGTTAAAATGCAACTAAGTGAGATTGAGGATCTTTCTTATCGCAGGGCAAGCGCAAGGGGATTTCAATATAAATGGGGAACGATTATTATTCGCACACAACACAACAAACACAAAATAATGTTTATAGCACAATGCGAAGACGTTTGCAAAACACTAACTAAATTAAAATACGAAAACAGTTAAAAACCGCGCTATAGCGCGATTAACGACATAAAAGTTAATAACGGCAAAACCGCTATTATATAATGATGATAAAATGAAATAGGAGGATATAACAACTATGGGATTTTGGGAAACAATGGATTTAACCCAAAAAATCTATTTTTGCGTAGGGTTAGCCGCTTCGGTATTTTTAGTACTTCAAATTATAACCTTGCTGTTTGGCATAGGCGATAACGGCGAAGTAGACGTTGATTTATCGGGCGACGGCGAAGTAGATGCTACCGTTGACCTTTCTGATGGGTTTACCCTTTTTTCACTAAGGGGTATCGTAGCATTCTTTGCAATCGGCGGATGGACTGGTTACGCTTTAGCACCTATTAATACTTGGCTTGCTGTTGCGGGATCTTTAGTTGCAGGTACGCTTGCTTTAGTTGCAATGGCTTTCATTATGAGAGGCATTATGAAACTTCGCTCTAACGGAAACATAGATAATGCAAAAGCAGTTGGCAAAACGGCCGAAGTGTATTTATCTATCCCAGCGCAAGGCATGGGAGCAGGTAAAATTACCCTAACTTTAGAAGAGCGTTTCGTTGAACTTAACGCTATTCAAAAGGGCGATATTTCTATTCCTACCGGTTCTTTGGTTAAAGTTACGGGAATAAACGGCGACTTACTTATAGTGGAAAAGATTTAATCCACTACCCTATTTTAAAATTTAAAAAAATATCAAGCTTAAAAAACATGGCTTGAAAGGAGAAAAATAAACTATGACAAATTTAAGTTACTTACTTGCAGGCGAAGCGGTAGTACCAGTTATTATCGTAATCGTTTTAATTCTGTTCATGCTTGTCCTTTTGGTAGCGACCAGAGTAAAAAGATGTCCTTCAGACAAAATTATGGTCATATACGGTAAGGTAAGCAAGGCAAAAGACGGCACTCACCGTTCGGCAAAATGCGTACACGGCGGTACGGAATTTATCGTTCCCCTATTTCAGTCTTACGCATTCTTAGATCTTACCCCCATCTCTATTTCGGTAGACTTGAAGAGCGCGCTTTCACGCCAAAACATTCGTATCGACGTACCTTCTATATTTACAGTTGGTATTTCAACCGAACAAGGTGTTATGCAAAACGCTGCAGAACGTTTACTTGGTTTAAAACTCGCGCAAATTCAAGAACTTGCTAAAGATATTATTTTCGGTCAGTTGCGTTTGGTTATCGCAACCATGGATATCGAAGAAATCAACACCGACCGCGATAAATTCTTAGAAGCCGTTTCAAGAAACGTTGAAGGCGAACTTAAGAAAATCGGTTTAAGACTTATCAACGTTAACGTAACGGATATTAGCGACGAATCAGGCTATATCGTAGCGCTTGGTAGAGAAGCGGCTGCAAAAGCTATTAACGACGCAAAGATCTCCGTTGCAGAAGAAGATAGAAAGGGTGCTATCGGTGAAGCACTTGCTAAAAAAGAACAACGTATTAACGTTGCAGATGCAGACTCTCAAGCAATCAAGGGTGAAAACCAAGCGAAGATGGAAATTGCTGACTCTCAGGCAACATTACGTCAACGCCAAGCAGAAGCTGAACAACGCGCTGCTTCAGCAGAAAAAATTAACGCTGCTAAAGCACTTGCAGACGGTTACGAAGCAGAACGTCAAGCGGAAATCGTAAGAGCGGAAAGAGAAAAAGCAACCCAAGAAGCAGATATTATCGTTAAAACGGAAATCGAAAAGAAGAAAATTGAACTTGAAGCAGAAGCCGAAGCGGAAAAGATCAGACGCCAAGCACAAGGTGAAGCAGACGCTATCTACGCTAAGATGGAAGCGCAAGCGCGCGGTGTAAGAGCCGTTCTTACCGCACAGGCAGAAGGTCTTTCAGAAGTAGTTAAGGCTGCAGGTGGAGATACCAACGAAGCAGCAAGACTTATGATTGCCGATAAGATTGAAACCTTAGTTGCAACCCAAGTTGAAGCAATTAAGAACATCAAGATCGATAAGGTTACCGTTTGGGATGGAAACGGCGAAGGTAAAGACGGCAAAACCGCTACCGCTAACTTTTTATCCGGCATGATGAAATCTCTTCCCCCTATGACCGACTTATTTGCAATGACAGGACTTAACCTTCCCGAAATTATTCAAGCAAAAAAAGTTGAAGAAGAAAAGGAAGAAAAGAAAGACTAACAAAAAAATAAAATTTAATTAACGGCAAAAGCACGCAAAAACTTGCGTGCTTTTTGTTTTGCAATAATATAAACAACCGTTAATTTTAAATTGAATTAAACAACTTTAAAAGATAAACTAAAAAGATTTATACGTAGGTAAAAGAAATTCTTACAGTTTATAAAAATAAATTTACCAATATAATTCAATTACTAAAATTTAAAAAAACGAATTATTATATGGCGTATACGATTTGTTTTTTTCACTTCCGATTTTAGTCCTGTTTTTCTTTAAAACTACCCTATAGCGCGATTAATAAGAGTTCATACCCTTATATTAACAATCTTTTTCCCCCTAATGTTCATTCTTTTTTTACTAATAAAATAGTCGCTTAAAAATTATATACCAAAATACTTGGTAATGTATCTTTTTTACCAAATTATTTGCTAAAATGTAATGCGTATGAAAGATATTAATTTTGCCAAAAACTTAAGTAATTTAAGAAAGTCTAAAAAAATAACTCAAGCAGAACTTGCCAAGATTTTAGGGGTAGACCAACGCACGGTTAGCGCATGGGAAAAGGAAATTTGCGAACCAAGTTTAACTATGCTTGCAAAAATATGCGAATTTTTCGACGAAACTTTTGATTCTATTTTAACTTAATTATTGATAACCTATTACGCAAATTTTTAACTCTAAATTAATTCGGGGTAAGTTTTTTACCAAACTAAGTCGCGCTATTTGTTTTATAGCGTGATTTTTTATTATTTGCTGATATTTCTCAAATCTACTTGACATACCAAATTTTTTGGTATATTATTATTTTAAGGATTATTTTCCTTAAAAAAGATAAAGGAGAAAGTTGTTACAAGATGAAAATTACTGGCAATAATACTCTATCTGTAGATGAGATTTCAGTTACGTCTAACAAGTACTTAGAAGAAATTGAAATCTGGGATGAAAGAGATTTGCCCTGTTACAAAAAGAAGGTAAGGGGCAGAATTTTTTCAGGCTATCTTTCAATAGTGTTCGCTTTATTATTAGTTTACCTAAGTTATTACGCCCTTAGCACCCTCGCTTTCTTTATATATCAAGATTACGACGCGATTTTAAAAGAAATTCCAGCGTTACAATGGGTATTTTTAGGCGTATTTTTACTCATCGTTTTCTTAGTTTTCTATAAAACTTCCAAAAAATCCATGATAGGGCTTATAGATTCTTGTCACGGCGAAATTGCTCACGAAGGCAGTCCTTTTGTAAAGAAATTAAAAGTAAACTTGGTAATATCAATTATTTTAGTGTTAGCGATCATCGGCTACGCAGTTTTTTCTGCCCTAACGGCAACAGAAGCTCCTACCGAAGATTATTTACAAACTTACATGTTTTTCCCCGCTTTTTTTGCGCCTATGTTTTATTTTATAGGTTCTATTACGGCAAGAAACGGTCTATCAATCTGCCCCGTTTGCGGAAGATATAACACTGTTTTCAGAATTAAAAGTTCTAAAGACTTTGGCGAAAAGCAAGACGGACGCCATATAGAATACGATTATAAAACCGAAAAAGTAGGAACAGAAATCGTTACGACTACTTGGTCAGACGGTTCAAAGACCACCTCATCCAGCCCCATTTACGGAAGCGTACGCTACACCGAAGAATACGACGACTATTCTAATCTTTCAAAATACACATATCTCTGTCGCGAATGCTCTTACGTAGAAGAAACGCTTGAAGAAAAGAAGTGGAAAGTTTTACAAAATAAATACAGGGGGTAAGTTATGGCTAAAATAGTAGAAGTTTATCCGGATTTTGATTCCGCAAAGAAACAAATTGACGCTCGTAAAGTTTTTGGTTGGCACGCATCACTTGAAGTTACAGACCGAATGGTTGTAGAAGTTACTTTTACCCGTGACGACAGTAAAAAACAAAACGCTAAACTCAAAGATATTGAAGAAGATTTTACACAATGCTCTGTTGCCGTCGATTATATAGAAAGATACAACAGCCACAAAGTTGATAAAAGTAAATATAGAGCCGTTCACCCATTCATTTTGGTTATAGCTATATATTTTATGGTTTCTTTTATAATTCAAGGGGTTGTTTTATTTGGGCTAAGTTATTCATATCGCGCTAACCCCGCCGAATTTGTTGGCGAAGGTCTTTCCATTAATATTAACGACGAAAGAGTTGAAATTATAGATGAAGACTGGTCTTACGATTTAAATTTAGAAGAATTAGGTCTTTCTGGCTTATTCTCTTTATTTGGCCACACAGAACCCACTTTCCACCTAACGCTTGAAAAGGCTATGAATTTCTGTTATTATTACAGTCTTCTTAACTTAGCAGGTGCGGTTTTAATTTTAATTTTCATAATTATGAAAAAATCTAATTCAAAAACCTATTATAGAGCAGAAACTGAATACGTTCAAAACAGAAAAGACGTTCTTAATGCTAAAATTGATGAACTAAATTCCCGTATGGACGATTTAATAGAAATGGCACATAACGCTTAATAAACTGCTAAAAATAGGGCTATAAGTCGATTAACTGCATATAAAAGAAAAATCTTGCAAATCGTATTGCAAGATTTTTTTTATACTACTTTTGTTTTTCGCAAGATAAAACGTATTCGTATATTTGCTTAAAGTTTTTTACACTTGGTATGTTTTCGCATTGTTTTTTATTGTATTTCGTTTGAACGGCAACGCAATTTACACCGCTTTCAATCATCATTTTAACGTGCCCTACTCTATCGTCAAACATCAAATCAATGCCGTTTTCAAAACATTCAACGCTTTTATCAGCCGAGTTAGAAAATACAATTTTATGATAGTTTATCTTTTTATCCTTTAACCATTTTAAAGTTACTTCTTCGGGATTTAAAAAATATCTTTGAGTTCTATGTGTTATTAGGATTACGGTATGCCCGCGCTTCATAAGTAAATCTATATATTTTTTTGCATTTGGTTTTAATCGAAGTACTTTTGCATAAGGTTCGCATGTTTTCTTCATCCAGTCTTCAAGTTCTTCTTCAGACCAGTCTAACATACCCTTTAAATAATGGGCGTTTTGATCAACTATTCCCTTTCCACGCTTGTTTTTATCTTCATCTAAAAAGACTTTAAGCATAGTACCATCAAAATCCGATATTACGTTATCTATATCTAGCCCTATTATCATATATTCCTTTTATAGTCGATAATCGACCTATAGCTGCTCTTACTTATTATTTTAACGCATTATATACGGTTTGCAAAACCAAATCGAGTTTAGTTATATCTTCATATTCTTCGAAAACTATCATGGGCCTTGCCCCGTCGTATGGGGATTTTAAAGTTGAATTAGGAAGCAATTTTTTTACTTCAATTAAATTTTTAACGTATAAGGTATCGTCACATAAACAAGCAACGTATTTTCCCAAATAATATAATAGATATTCACCCATCATAGGTCTTGCAGTTAACTTATCATTTAGCGATAAAAGATACTCTAACAAACTCTTTTTTGATGCCATATTTTTCTTAAAAGTATGCCTATAGCGCGGTTAATTAATGTTTTATATTACTTAAAAGCCTATTTCGCGCTTACATTCAACAAAAGCGTTAACACATTTATCAATATCTTCCTTAGTATGAGATGCAGACATTTGCGTTCTAATTCTAGCTTTGCCTTTAGGAACTACGGGATAGAAAAATCCAGTAACGTATATTCCCTTTTCTAACATTTTTTCCGCAACCTTTTGGCTTAACACCGCATCGTAAAGCATTACGGGAATAATAGCGTGATCTTTACCTGCAAGGTCAAAGCCGTTTTCTTCCATTTTCGCACGGAAGTATTTTGCGTTTTCCATTACCTTATTACGTAATGAAAAATCATTTTCAATCATTTCTAAAACTTTTATTGTGGTAGCGCAAATCGCAGGGGCTAAAGTGTTTGAAAATAAATAAGGTCTACTTCTTTGGCGAAGAAGTTGAATGATTTCTTTTCTACCGCTAGTAAATCCACCGCTTGCACCGCCAAGCGCTTTACCAAAAGTCCCGGTGATAATATCTACTCTATCTTTCACCCCGCAATATTCAGGCGTTCCCCTACCAGTTTTACCAACAAATCCTGTAGCGTGGCTGTCGTCTACTACAACCATAGCGCCGTATTTATCTGCAAGATCGCAAATACCTTTAAGATTTGCAATAATACCGTCCATAGAAAAAACGCCGTCTGTAACGATCAATTTTAATTTTGCGCCGTTTGCATCCGCTTCTTTAAGTTTTTCTTCTAAATCTTGCATATCGTTGTTTTTATAACGATATTTCGTTGCCCTTGCAAGTCTAACGCCGTCTATAATACTCGCGTGATTCAGCTCGTCTGAAATAATAGCGTCTTCCTTAGTTGTAACGGTTTCAAAAAGTCCACCGTTAGCGTCGTAACAACTGCTATATAAAATAGTATCTTCCGTTCCTAAAAAATTAGATAACTTTTCTTCTAATCTTTTATGCACCGTTTGTGTTCCGCAAATAAAACGCACGCTAGACATTCCAAATCCGTATTCAGAATAACTTTGCATTGCAACATTTTTTAACTCTTCATTGTTTGCAAGACCTAAATAGTTGTTTGCGCAAAAGTTAATAACCCCTTGCGTTTTTGTGGTATCTATAATATTAGACTGCGGAGTGGTTATAATTCTTTCTTCCTTCCATAACCCGCTTTCTTTAATTTCATCTAATACACCTTGAAAATACTTTTTGTCTATCATTTTTTAACTCTCCTTACCCATTTTTCTTAAAAAAACCCGTTAATCGACCTATAGCGGGGCTTTTTACTTATAACTAATAAAAATCATATTAGTTGATTAAGAAATGAATTTTATATAAAATTCGTATATTATGTTACAAATTTTTAAATACGTACCCGATTATTTTCGCCAGTCCATAATAATCTTACCCGATTTTCCACTATGCATCATTTCGAATCCCTTTTCGAAATCTTTATAGGAAATCTCGGCAGTTACAATATTAGAAATATCTAATCCACTTTTTAACATTGAAGTCATTTTATGCCAAGTTTCAAACACTTCGCGACCGTATATCCCCTGTATTGTAAGCATATTAAAAATTATTTTATTCCAGTCTACGTGAGAATCGCTACCCTGTACGCCCAGCATTGCAATCTTACCGCCCATAATCATATTATCTAACATTTCGTTAAAAGCTATTGAACTACCGCTCATTTCTAAACCGATATCAAAACCTTCAGCCATACCGATTTGGCGTTGAACGTCTTTAAGGCGAACGTTTTTAGTATTAACGGTAACGATAGATGGGCAAACTTTTTTAGCAAGTTCTAACCTATAATCACTGATATCTGTTAGCACCACGTTTTTTGCCCCTACGTGACGGCAAATTGCCGAAGCCATAATACCTATAGGCCCAGCGCCTGTGATTAAAACGTCTTCGCCAACCATACCAAATTTAAGCGCGGTGTGCGTGGCGTTGCCAAGCGGATCGAATAGAGAATATAATTTTTCATCAATACTCTTAGTATCACAAAGCCATAAATTACTTATGGGAATACTTGCGTACTCTGCAAAAATACCGTCGCGATTAACACCTATACCCATAGTATTTGGGCAAAGATGCTTTCTGCCCGCTCTACAGTTACGGCACTTTCCGCAAACGACGTGCCCTTCCGCGCTGACGATATCGCCCACTTTAAAATTATCGGCATACCCTTTTATCTCTACGATTTCGCCAACGAATTCATGCCCGATAGTAAGAGGTGGGTTAATATTTTTTTGCGCCCAGTCGTTCCAGTCGTATATATGAACGTCCGTTCCGCAAATGGCGGTATAGTGAATTTTAACAAGCGCTTCGCCGTAAGTTATTTTTGGTATCTCTTTTCTAACGAGTTCAAGCCCCTTTTGCGCGCTTGATTTTACGATTGCATCCATCATCATAGGCATTATCTCCTATATAAAAATTAAAGACTATTAGTAAGCGTTTATTTTTGCACGTTGCTTTCTTCGATTTGCACTTTTGGAAGTTTCCAACGAAATACGGTTGCGAGCATTCTTATCGTTACTATAAAAATAATCGCTACAGCAGTTGGCAAAATAACGTTTTCTGTTACGATTGTTAATAAATAGTATATTACCGCACCTAATAAAGATGCGCTTGCGTAAATATGTTTTTTAAAAATATAGGGTGGATTTTCGGTTAAAATATCGCGAAGAACACCACCGCCAACACCTGTTAAAACACCTAATATTACACACAGAAAAACGTTTGACGTAAAGGTAGATTCAAACGCAACTTCCATTCCCATAACCGTAAAGGCAGCCAAGCCTATCGCGTCGAAAACGTTGTTAATTTGCTCTATTTTTTCTTTAACGCGATCGAACTTCTTTCTGTATAAATACGCCACAAAAAATACGACGATTGAAGTGGCTATTGCGATTATTATGATATATACTTTGCTAAATATCGCCGGCGGAATTTTACCGATTAAAACATCTCGCATTATACCGCCCCCAACTGCAGTTAAAGTTCCTATTACGGTAACGCCAAAAATATCAAAGCGAGACTTAATTGCAATAAGCGCGCCAGATATTGCAAAGGCAACCGTACCTAAAATTTCTAAAACAGTTAATACGTTTTGAGTATTCATATATACCTTCTTTTAAAAAAATGAGATAAGGCGTTAGCATCAATCAACGGTTGATAACCAACAGAGATAATACTGCGTAAAACTCAATTCTAAAACAAATTTTAATTTAAGCATACGAAGCATATAAAAATCTTTAAAAACTAGTTTACTCGCAATTAAAACAACGAACCATTGTGTAAAGTATTGGGTTTCTTTTTATATCCGTTAATATGATAAAACTATCAAAAAACAACCGATAATCGACCTATAAGGGCACTTTTTTTATTTTACCCCATATATGTTTAGCATTTTTATCTATATTTTACTACTATTTGTTTTTTTCGTCAACTAACAAAAGGCATAATAAAAATTTAATTGCAAAAAAAACAAGCGTTACGCTTGTTTTTTCTTTTCTTACTTCTTTTCTTTTCTGCGCTTATCGTTAATTATATCAAGCGCCTTTTCATCTATTAAAGAAATATTTTCTTCTTTTGCAATTTCTACCATTTGCGTAAGCGCCGCCTTTAAAAATACTCTTGGAATCTTCGTAAGTTTTGCACACGCTTCATCCGTAAATTTTACGTTAGGATCAATTCTTTCTGCTGCGTAAATAACAGACTTAACGTCGCCGTTATCTTTCGCAGGTATTTTTTCTGAAATAGGGCGAGAAAACTTCGTATACCAAAAGTTCGTGCTATCGCGATAACCATAATCCACGGGAACTGTAGGGAAATTTTTTCTGTTAACACCGTTTACAATGGAATTATGATATTTTTCTTGCATTAAAATTTTATCAATTTTTAATATAAAATGTGCACCAAACTTACTTGTTATGCCGTTAAAATTTCTATAAGGTGGTTCGTAACCTTCCAAGCATCCGGGCTTATCGTTAAAGGCATCTTCTAAACTATCATCCCAAGTACATTCAAAAACCTGAAAACTTTCTTCCACTATTTTGGGGCGATTTTCGCCAAGCGAACTATCGCCTAAGGTGAATAAACAGTCTTTCATTTTTTGTTCGGTCGTTTCACCGGGAAATCCCAAACGAACTGCTTCTTTAAAATATTTTCTGTTATCTGGAATAAAATTAAGAGCGCATTTTTTCGTTCTTAAAATATTTTGCGCGGTATTAGAACTGTTTCTAACTTCTAAAATCATTGCGTAATAATCTTTGCCCGCGATATAATACGGGAAGCAAAGAGAGTATGCGCCTAAGTTCGTTTGCCCGCTTTCACTAACTGTGCTAATTAAAATCGTGGGCATAGGATAAAATGCAGAAGTCTGATAAAAATTATCTACTATGCGAAGTTCTTTCAAGGTGTTTTTCATATTTTATCTCCTTAATATTTTTTCCTATTATAATTATATCACTCGAATAAAAAAAGAACAACGTTTATTTGCTTTTTTATAAAAATTATTATTAAATTTTAAAAAGGCTCAAATAAATAGGCGTTAATCGTGCTATATCCATACTTTTATTTATTCGATAAAAAATTTTCATATATGTTTTTAGCTTTTTCTATATCGCAGTAATGAACGTAAAACTCTTTGCCGTTCGGCTTCATAGATACGGTTGCGTAAGTTACAAAACCTATTCTAATAGGCATTGCAACGTATGCAATCTTTTCTGCCGTAAAAAGACTTTCAAGTATTTGTGAATAATTAGCGGTTAAACTTACGAATAGGCAAAAATCATCATCTTGTACTTCGCGAATATTCCTTTTACTGCCACACTTTGGGCATTTTTTATCTTCTGTTTGAATATGACAAACCTTACAATAATTCATATTATACTCCTTATTCCATCATCATAAACCGCCATATAGGTCGATTATCGACACTTTGCGTTAAAAATATCAGTAGATAATTCCACAAGTAAATCTCTTAATTCCAAGTTGTTTAAATACTTATTCGGTATTTTATTATATCCAAGATAAGCACCCAAAATATTGCCAGTAACAGCGCCCGTTGAATCACTATCTCCCGAATGATTAACCGAAGCAACTATAGCTTTTTCAAAATCATTACGATATCGCAATGCGCAGTATAACGAAATTGCAACAGTTTCTTCGGCTACCCAGCCTTCGCCAAGTTCCCTTATATATTCCAAATCATCCCCTTTGCCGTAAGAAAAAATCATAGCGCGGTTTATTAAAATTTCAAATATATCCAAATCGCTTTCACAACAAAAAAGTTTTCTTACGCAATCTAAGGCGCGTTGACTTGCCGAATATATTTCTTCCCCAGTTAATAACGCACCGATCAAATAGCCTACGAATGCAGAAGGTATATAACCAAGAGAATGACCGTGCGTAATAGCAGACGCCCGCGCGCACAAATAGGCTACTCTTTGAAGTTCTTCTTCATTTTTTCCCTTAATAAACAGCGGAATAGGCGAAATTCGCATAACCCCACCGCATCCTTTACTGTTATTTAAAGGATTTCGTAAATCCCCTATTTTGCCCGAACATAAAGCAGATAAGCAAGTTCCGCCCGGCGCTCGCTGACAAAACAGTTGCTCGTATTTTAAAAGTTTACTTTGGTATGAATCTTTTAAATAACTAACGTCGCCTTCTTGGGTGTAAAGCCAGTTAAGATAGCCTTGATAAACGTAATCAATCAACAAATCATCCGTGCAAACCTTCACGCGATCCAAAGCAGTTAAAAGTCCGTCTGCGGTAAATAAAGTCATTTGCGTATCGTCTGAGAAAATCGCTACACCATCTTTGTTTAGTTGATATTCAGTTATTCCCTTTTCGCCAAACTTTGAAAATATACATCCATCCGATAAAAATTCCACGGGATAGCCAAGCGCGTCGCCTATCGCCCCACCTATTAAACATCCTTTAATTTTATTAAGCATATATTCTCCTTTGTTACATTGTAACACTTTTATATCTTTTTGTCAATAGCATATTAAAAAAACCCGCGTATAAATCGATTAACGCGGGTTTTATAATTTTTATAGTTTGCCAAGCGCAAAGCCGGAATAAAATTTTTCGCCCCTTAAAAGAGCATCTTTTATCTTCTTTGCAAAAGAAGTATTCGCGACGTATTCTTCCTTATTTTCTTTAATAACTTTAAACACGAATCGCTCGATTGAATTGCTTTCTTCTAATTTATATAAATCGTATTTTGAAACAAAGTACAAAATATTGCTTTCTTTATTTAAATAGTTTTTAAGCGCGGGGTCGGCAAGCCAGCTTTCTATGTGGATATATCTATCGCCAAAATGTTCTTTTGCCCTTTCGTAAGATTTATTAACTTCATCAACTTTAAGCGCGCCACCAAAAGGTATATGAACGTTTAGAATTTCCGTTCCCTTGGGAACGATTAGGCCGTTTGCGTTTAAGTCTTCTTCTAAAATTTCCGGTTGAAATTGAAGTCTGCCAAAGGTTACTATTCCCGCGTGCAAATGTGAAGTTAGCCAACCAGTTTCTCTTAAACCGCAGATACCGCTTTCTAAAATACACATTTCATTCCAAGTTTTTAAATCGCTAAAAGTTGCAACGTATTCTTCGTGAGTAAAGCCCTTTTGTAAATAAGTAGGATACAAATCGAGCGCAAAACGAGTAAAGTAATATAGAAGCGCCTTATAATAATTTTCACCTTGTTCTTCTTTTAAAGCGGATAAAAATCCTTCTTCATCACTATAATACTGTTGTTTTTTAGATAAATATACCTTTTCATCTACTGCATTTTTATAAAAAACTTCTATTGCTTGGTCGCTGTAGTTTACTAAACGTAAAAATTCATCAATTTTCATACTTCACACCTTTTTAAAACAGTTGTCTTTTTTTAATTTTTAGTATATACTTAATCGTAGGAGAAAGTATTATGGCAAATATAAGAGAGGTAGCAAAACTCGCAGGCGTTTCGCCCGCTTCCGTTTCGCGAATACTAAATAACGATCCGACCTACCACGCAACGGACGAAACCGTTAAGCGCGTATTTTCGGTTGCAAAAAAATTAAATTATAAAATTCCAGAAAGCAGAAGATCTAAACGCAAACGCATTAGATTTGGCTGTATTTCACGAATGACCGTTGAACACACTAAAGATAGTTACTTTTCTAGCATAGCTAACAGCATTCAGAATTTCTGCCAAAAAAACAATATTGAATTTGAACTTTTGCAATCTCAATTCGATATAGAAAACCCTGCCGTTTTAGAAGGATTTTTATCTTCCGGGTTAAATGGGCTTATACTTATGGGCGACGTGGATGAAGCCGTTATGCAATCAATTACCGCACGCGGAATAAGCATCGTTGGAATAGATACTTCGTACGATATTATAGACAACGTGCGTTATAACCGTTACCAAGCAGGATGCTATGCAATGCAATATCTTCTTGAAAAAGGGCACGAAAAAATCGCATACGTAGGCTCTAATATCTACCCAAGAAACAACTGGGACGTCGGCCGTTTCGACGCTTACAAGAAGATGCTTTCACTTGCTAATTTACCAGTTAAACCACAATGGATTTTAGATTGTAAGTGGCAAAGAGAAACCTGCTATAATTTGGTTTGTGATCTTCTTAAAAGCGAAGATAGACCCACCGCCTTTTTCGTTGCAAGCGACCACATGGCAATATCTGCAATGAGCGCAATTTCAGATTGCGGGCTTAAAATACCAGAAGATATTTCTTTAATAGGTATTACCGATATAGAAATTTCTAAATACTTAAACCCACCGCTAACAACTATTAAAATCCCACAAGAAGAAATAGGCGTTATTGCCGCAAGCACGCTTTTATCCCGTGTAAACAAAGATAAAACGGTTGCAAAACAAATATTTATTCCCACTACTTTAATAGAAAGAAAAAGCGTTAAAAGTATTCAAAAATAAGGCTATAGCACGATTAACGCCTATTTTACATCATATAATACAATCAAAAAGCACCTTATTTAGGTGCTTTTTTTATTAGTAAAATAAAGCACGACGCAACCAAAAATAAAAAGGTTGATAACGCGAAAAGATTAGAATTACACCCGCCCCCCGTAGGGATAGACGAACTGTTTGGCTCTGGTTGTTCTTCGGGGAGTTTTTCCCAAATAGCAGTTACGGCTAAATCTTGGGTAACGCAAGAAAAATCCACGTCCCATCCTATAAATTTATAGCCTTCACGCACAACGGTTGGAGCAACCGCGCTTTGACCGCTTAACACCGTTTGAGAAGTTTTACCTTCTACTACCGTTCCGTAATTACTATCGAAGGTAACCAAATACTTATCGCGTACGGCAGGCGCATTTATCACCATTTTACCAAGTGAAAATCCGCCTGGTAAATCATTGTAAAAATCACCCTCATTAGCAAGGTAAATATCCCTACCGTAAGAAGTAATAAAGTGCAGATAAACGTCGTATTCGCCCCTTTTTAAGTTTTGTGGCGGGATTGCGCTTACTGAAAATGTTTTCTTTTCAAGCGATTTTACTTTAGATAAATCTATATCCACTAAAAGGCTTTCTTCAACAGTTTGATTTTTAAAAATAAGGTATGCAATCGGCTTTCTTAACATATTTGCAAAGCCTTTATTTAAGAAGGTAAAAGAAAAGTTTAAACTTTCGCCGACTTCGCATCTATCGGGCATTTGTATATCTGTTAAGAGCAAGCGATAACCAAGCCTATTATTTACAAAGGTAAATTCACTTGTTTTATCGTAATAAGTTTGATCGATTCCTTTATATTTATTTCCTTGCCAAACCGAAATAACTTTTTCGTAATTCCAGTCTATATTCAAATAAGAAGTATGCGTTATGAATGCTTCTTGTTCAAGGTAAGAAACGCAGTTATATTCCCCTATTCCTCCGGTATCGTCGTCTACTATAACTTCACCGCCGTATAAAGTGTTAACCGCTTGTTTACCGATAAATTTAATTTCCGCTTCTCTATTTTTAAAAGTTCCCCAGTCCGTTTCAGAGCCTAGATATCCGTCGTTATACACACCAACGCGATTTGCATTCTTATATGATGAACAATCGAAGTCATCAAGGTCGTTAACGCTTAAAGAAAGTGAGTATTCGTTATTTATCCAGTAAGTAAAATAAAGCGGTCTTCTTACCGTAACCCCTATATCTTCGGGAATGCTGTTAAGCCAAGCTTGAACGATTTTATGATAAGTGCCAGAGTTAGATTTTGAAGAAGAGCCCAAAGCGGTTGAATGTTGTTCACCCCAAGGCCCTACCATACCGCTTTCAACGCCGATAATAACGTCTGAATATTCGCTTATAGCCCCGCCTAAAGATTGAATGTGTTTGGTTATAAGAGTTATAGAAGGCTCGTTTTCACGGTAATCACCGTTTGAATCGGTTGCACCGCTAACGTTATAGCTAAAACGTATTATAGCACTCATTTTGTATTTTCGCAAGTAAGAAAGGGTGTTTTTTAAACCTTGCAACGCAACCGAATCTATATTAGCGTCCTTTCCGCCAGCTTTTGATGAAAAAGATTCAAGCCCTATTCTTAAATGATACAAGCCGTATTCGCCCGCATATTTAGATATACTCTCTTCCGAAACGGGCGCGTTTAAAGAATTCGCCTGCAAATAGCCCGAAAACGCCTTATAAAACCCGCAATCGGGATTTATAAGCAAATCGGTGCTTTCCACCCCTAAAGTGGAGTTTTCAACCCCATTTGCCCTTTTTATAGGATTATAAAAACCAGTTGCAATAATAAAACAGATTGCACAAGCAAAAAATTTTGTTAATTTATTCACTATTTATTCCCGTATAAATTTATTTTTAAAAATAGATTTTATTTTTCGGCGGACGGTTTATGCCATCCGCCGAAAATTTAATTTACAACTATTTATTTATGCTTTGATAAAACGACCTTTCTTTAACGATAAACGTTTGATTTCTTGCAGTTTGCATGCCTGCGCTTTGCGTGCTAAGCGACTAAGCGGACACACTTTCTGCTTCAGTTATAAATTCAAAAGTTAAATAAATTGTTTTTCCTAAGCCGTCTGCATAAGTTGCAGGATCGTGACGGCCACTTCTATCAACCATAATATAAAGTTCGCTTACGCTTTCGCCTATGGTATTAAGATCAAGAAGTAAAACACCGTCGTTATCTGTAACGTTTTCATAACTAAACAAAGATTTACTTGTTCCGTTTACGTAAATTGCAAGGTTAAAGGCTTTAGCACAAGAATATGTAACTTTTAAAATAGGATATTCGGCTAACGAATGACCTTCTACGCTTGCATATATTCTACTTTTACCGGTGGGTTCTGCCGTATAAGAAATAACAGTTCTACCCTGATCGTCTTTAGAATACTGAGTATTTCCTATACCGTCGTCTGCAATCCAAGAACCCATAGTTACGTTACCCACAACCGTGGGAGGATTACTTCCCTGACCGCCACCTGCGCCTTCGCTACCGGCAACGTTGCCGTCTTTATCTAAAAACTCAAAGGTAAAGTAAATCGTTTTGGTGGGATCTTCAGTAGTATAAGTAGAAGAATCGTAATAATCTATTCTATCTACTATAATGCACAGTTTAGTCATATCGGCTGCCCGTTTAGTTATATCTAAAAGTAAAAATCCTTCGTTATCGGTGATATTAGTATAACTTAACAGAGATTTGCTTGTTCCGTTTACGTAAACAGCAAGGTTAAACGCCTTAGTGCAAGAATAAGTAACCCTTAAAGTTGGGAACTGCGCCAAAGAATGACCCTCTACGCTTGCAATAATTCTACCCTTACCGGTTGGCGCTGCGGGATAGTGAATAACCGTTCTGCCTTGAGCATCTTTAGAATATTGAATGTTACCTGCCCCATCATCAGGCGCCCACGCGCCGATAGTGATATTACCTGAAACGGTAGGTTGATTATTTTCGCCTTCGTTTCCACAGCTACCCGAACCGCCTGAAGAACCGCCACCTGAAATACTTTCGCTGTTATTATTAGCAACGCTAACAACTTTAATTTCGTTGCCCTTAGTATCTACAAAAGCAAAGTGCAAGTATATGGTTTTAGTGGGATCTTCTGAAGTATAAGTAGAAGAGTCGCAGTAATTTGATCTATCTACGATAACGCAAAGTTTCGTCATTGTTTTAGTAAGATCAAAGGAAATTACACCTTCGTTATCGGTAATATTTGTATAACTTTGCAAAGAAGTGCTTGTTCCGTTTATATAAACTGCCAAGTTGAAATCTTTAGTGCAAGAATAGTATATTTTAAGTTGTGGTAGTAAATCTACTTCATGCCCCGTAATAGGAGCAACTATTCTGCTTTTCCCGGTGGGCTTTGAAGCGTAATAAATGGTAGTATTGCCGTTTTCTTCCGTTTTGTATTGCATATTCCCCACTTCTGCATCGGGAACCCAAGTACCCAAAACGATAGAGCCTTGAACGGGATCTGAATCAGTTACAAATTTTGGAGTTTTGTTTTCGGGATGGAAATCAATTCCAAAAAGTTCTAAAGTTTTAGTTTGTGTAGCAGAGCCTAAGTAAGAAAAACTTAAAGTTACACCGCTAACGGTTTTATCGGTGGTATAAGTTCCGGTGTAAACCGTTATAAAATCAAAACCGTCACGCGTTTTACCCTTTTCTACGTTCCAGTTTTCAAACCAGCCAACAAGCACGCTACCTGCGGGATAATCTTCGCCCGTGGTAGTATCTGCACCCGCTAAATAGTTTAAGTAAATAGTTATATTAGTACCTGTAACGGGGAAATCCGCCTTGTACTTAATACTCATATAATCGTCCACTATATCGTAATTTTTAATGGGAACGGTAACGGCGTTAAGCAAACTGTTGCCGGGTACGGTTTTGTATGAAATTTTACCAACCCCGCCATCAGCAACGTCACTAACCGATAAATCGGGAGCGGAAGAATCTACCACCCAAGCCGTGCGCACCGTTTCTTGAGCTAAAACGCCAAGTGAAGAAAAGCCGAAAGATAAGCAAACGAAACATATAAAAGATAAAATAATAGTTAACGTGGTTTTATTTTTCATATCCTTTCTCCTTATTTTTTTATTTTCTTTTTAAGTATTACGATTGAAGCGCACGCTACTACCGCTATCGCACCAACTACTATTAGCACGATTCCGATGGGAGAAAGCCCCTTGCCAGGTATGATTATTAAATCGCCTTCTTCAACCCTTTGTACGCCGTGTAAATTAACGTAAGATTTTTGCGTTTCGGTTAATTTATCGTACGCATAGTATACTTCGTGAGCGTAAATCTCACCGCCGTTTGCACATTGATATGCAAGATCGCTTACCGCCTTTGCGAAAAGCCTATCTTTATACTCACTTTCTTTTTGAGCCACGGTTGAATAATTGCTTATAAGCGCCTTTTGTGTTTGGGTTAAATCTGCATATTTGCGCTTAATTGAATTTATTTTTTGAATAAAAGACAGTTCTGGTAAAACCTGACCTAAATCTTCTATTTCACAAGCAACGGTATAAGCGTCTTCGTACACCATAGGATCAAACATGCTAATAAGATCTTCTATTTTAGCCTTTAAAGTTTCATCCATATTCTTAACTGCGTTTGCGGTTAACTTTTGGTATTCTTCTTTTACCTGTTTTACTTTATGATAATCAAATAAATCCGCACTCTCTTTTTCGGGTAAGTTTTCAACTAAGCGTTCTACTTCTTCTTGAGTATCTTTTTTGATGTTGTAGGTATCGTATAAAGTAGTTTTATTTCCGTCAAAAGTATAACAGTTAAATTGCAAAGTGTTTCCAACGATTTTAACGGTAGTAAAGGTCTGCATTAAAATCTGCTGGCTCATATATAAACCGTTGTATGGGTTTTGAGCGGGATAAATTAAATTCTTATCGTAATCAACTGGTGGATAAGACTTTCTACCAGCGTAGTTTGCCGTCATATAAAAAGTTCCGTTGGGTTCTACGCTGTAAGTAATTTTTTCTCCGTTTACTACTTCGGTAATTAACGTTTCGTTAAGATTTGGCGTTTTACCGTTATAGAAATTGCCGTTTTCGTCTTTACCGTAAGAATAAGGAACGCTACGAACGTAACAATGGTCGTGCCCTTGAAGAACCATATCTACTTCATATTCAGCCATTATGGGAAGCATTACTTCGCGAATCGCCTTAACGTCTGAATCGTTAGAGTGATCCCCCGTTGAAATAAGCCCTTTGTGCATCATTACGATTTTCCATTGTTTATCGGTTGAAGCAAGATCTTGTTTTAACCATTGTGCTTGAACGTTTAAAGCGTCGCCAGATTCGTTTGTATTAAGACCTACGAAGTGCATATTGCCGTAATCGAAAGAATAATAACCACCGCGACTTCTGCTTCCTTGATAATTTATTGCAAAGCGATTACAGAAAGTTTCGTCTAATTTATCATGGTTACCAGATACTGGCATAAATACTGAATCTATAAATTGTGCCTTTGGTAATTCTAATGCGTAAATCCATTGATCTAAATCATGCGAATCGGCGTCGTGACTGTTATTAACTATATCCCCACCCATACCAAAGAATTGCGCTTCAGGCATGGTTTGATAGGATGCTTCAACGAGTTTTGCCCATTGAGAAAAGCCTTCTTCATCATAATCTTGGGGATCGGTTGCATATATGAAGTTTATTTCACTTTGATCTTGATCTACGGTAAAAGTGCCTACTTGAGAATAATTAGTACCGTCTTTACTTCCAACGCGATAGCAATACTTTTCTTCGGTTAGATTTTCGATATAGGCGGTATACGTGTAATAGGTAGAATCTTCTACCTTTCTGGTTGCGGGAATAACTACTGCGTCATTCCAGTTAGCACTTTCTTTAGACTCTGCGGGAACGACTTCTAAAACTCCGTCGGTGGCGGACATAGTAGTCCATGCAACACCGCGAGATAACGCGTCTGAATAATAAGAAACGGTTACTGCAAGCGGAGTTTTTCCCTTGCTTAAAAATTTCTTTCCGTTAGATGCGGCAAAAGCCGAAACGGGGGAAAGATTAGCAAAGCATACGGCTATTAAAGAAATTATTACTGCTAATAATTTTACCTTCTTTTTGTTCATAATCTTCCCTCCTTATCTTTCGTTTGCGCTTTTAAGCGTGGGTAAATATCCGTCGGCAATATTCCAAACCGAAATATCCCAGCCCTGGTATAAAGCGGAATTTTTCATTTCATCCAAACTCTTATAGTAAGCGTTTAAAATAGTTCCGTGAATATTATCCTGTTTTACTAATTCTTCTACGTTAGATTGATAATCCTTGCAGACGTATACGCCGTTTGCACCTATTGTAGAATCTTCTACGGTGTTATATGAAATAGAACAAAGAGTACCGCTACCGCTTATTTTTGAAAGCGAATAACAATTTTCTATCATACCGCCGTTATAAGAAACCAAGCCACCGCAAGATTTTCCGTGCGCTACGATTTCTATATTCGTCCAACAGTTTTTCAGTCCTGCAATCGCACTACCCGATCCGTTATGGTATGCTATAAAGGAAGAAACGTAGTTAGCGCCTTCTATTTTACCACCTTCTAACGCGAGATTGCAAATTACGCCTTCGCTACCTTCGTTTACGTTAATATAGCCAAATAACGCTACGAAATGCGCTTCAGGTCTGTTTATGTATAGATTTTTAATAGAATAACCCATGCCGTCGAAAGTGCCGGAAAAGGCTTCTGCTTTCTTATTGAATAACGGAGAGAATCCCATTCCCGCATAGTATAGCGAACCACCTTCTGCGCACGCTTCAGATAGGTCTATATCGTTGCCAAGCATATAATTGCCAGAATTATTAGCAATTTCTTGAAGTTGTTCGGGTGTTCTTATAACTTTATATCCATCCTTTTTTACTACCGCTACTTTACAAGTGGCTTCTAAGCGTTCTCCGCCACAAGTAACCGCGTAAGAAATAACCGCTTTACCTTCTGCAATAAAGTTAACTTCGCCATCTTGATTTACGGTTGCAACCGAAGTATTTGAACTATTGTAACCTTCTACGGTAACGTCGCTATAGTCTGTAAAAAGAGTTGCGCTTAAAGTTAAATCGTTAACACCTACAATCGCGGTAACGTCGTTATAAATAAGCGATAAAGTGCTTGTTCTTGCAGTTACCGTCACTTTAAAAGTAGCGCTTTTTTGAGTGCCGGTAGCAGTTACCGTAAGATTTGCTTCGCCCGGTTTATTTGCCGTAAGAAGCCCATCTCTAGTAATGCTTGCAACTTCTTCGTTATCTGAAGACCAGCGTATAGAATTGTATGCATTTGCATCAAAAGGCTCTTTTACACAAGTCAACTGATAGGTTTGCCCCACCTGTATGTTTTGTATTTCATTTTCTACCGATAAAGAAATCAACTCAACTTCTCTTTCGTTGCTAACGATAACCGTACAAGTAGCAAAGCCCGTTTTTCCGTTTACCGTAATACAAGCCGCCCCTACTGAATTTGCAGTTATTTTTCCGTTTTTATCAACGGAAACACATTCATTATTAGAGTAAAATGTGTATTTTTCACCCGCTTGGCCGTTAACGACTGAAATAGTAGCGTTTTCGCCAACCCTTAATTCTACTTGATTTACGTTAAGTTGTAACTCGCTTAAAACCCTATCTTTTTCACAAGCAGATAAACAGGAAATAGCAAAAGAGAACGTTAACAATAAAATCATAAAAAACGTTAATTTTCTTTTCAAAATATGTATCTCCTTAATAATCACTATTTTTCAATGGGTTTTTTATAAAAAAGAAGCCCCGTAAAAGGTATTTTTACGGGGCGAAAAGTCGAGTAGCATTACCCATTTTACTTATTTATTATGCTGTAGTTGTTACTTTTATAGTGTAAATTTCAGAAACGAAAGAACTTTCGGTTGAAGCAATACGCATATCCACCGTGTATTCGGTTGCAGATTGTAAGCCGATAAATACGGGTGCGGGTTGCCATTCACCGCCGTTTACGCGGTATTCATTGCCGTTGTAATATTCCATAGCAAAACCAAAAGAACAAACGAAATCCGCTTTTAGTTTTTTAACTTCTGGGCGAGCGGGAAGTTGCATTTTATAAACTTCACTTTGAATAAATATACCGCTACCCTTTCTTATAACGTACAAACTCTGAGAAGGCAGAATTTTATCCCCGCTATTTATCTCTTGAGTTAACTGTTCGTCTTTATAAACGGCGTATTCTTCGCTAAAAGTTATTATTTCTTCTGCATAGTCTATTTCTACGCTTGCGCTATTAGGCGTTTCGTATTTTAAACTGCGCGTTGTGAAAGAAAAAGAATATCCGTTCTTTAACGCGTAATAGGTAAATGCAGATTTAATAGTCGCTCCGGTTTTTACCGTTTTAGTAAAGTCTTTATCTTCGCTTACCGTGATATCCGCCGGGAATGTAATTTGCCCTGCTTCATAATCTATTTTTAACCCGGTAAAATCTTTTATTACCGCACTACCCGCACTTTGGGGAAGAGCGCTACAGTTATACACTACGTAAGTACCGCGATAAAAATATCCCAAAGTGTTAAAAGTACAGTTGTTAAGATAACAAACTAAATAATCAGCGGTAGAAGTATAAACTATTCTATCGTAAGAAATACTTGCAATTTCTGCCGTTGCAACGTTAAAGACGCAATCGGTAAAAGAAAGCGAAATTCCCTTTTCGTAGGTTGCAAATAAAAACTTTTCGGTTTCATCTACCACACTTCTTTCGATGGTAACGCCTTCTAACGAAAGGGTTGTATTCTTAGAAAAACCTATACCCCTTTTACTTGTTCCGCTTTGGAAAATTAGTTTTTCACCGCCGTTTGCCTTTATGGTAATTAAACCCTTTGCGGTTAAATCTTCCTTCATTTCTATATCGCATGCAAGAACTATAGTTACGTGCTTACTTGCGCTTGCCTGAGCCATGGCGTTTTTAAGTTCTTCGTAATTGTTTACAACAAAGTTGTAACCGTCTGCCGAAGCGGTGCTTTTTTCGCCGTTTACAAAGCCGATAGAGAAAAGAGTGAAAAATCCTAAAACTAAAGCGGTTATACTAACTAATAGTCTTCTTTTCATTTTACTTTCCCCCTTTTTTATTTTTATAAACGAGTAAAGCGCACGAAGCAAATAATAGTGCGATTAAGTTAGAGCCAAATAGCGAACTTTCACAACCCTTAGACTGTTCGTTTCCACTATTATCTACCACCGAAGAGTTTTCGGGAGTTTTACCTACCGTAAAGGTTGCACTTACTTCTTCTGAAGCGTATACACCGTTTGCCCCTTTAATTCTTACGTAAACGGTAACGACCATACCTTCTTGTAAATAATCAAAATAAGCACTATCTTGCCATACTGTATCAGATAAGCGGTATTCCGCGCCCGCAATTTCTTTAACCGTTATAGAATGAGAATCGGTTGCAACGAGTTCGGGTGCAGAAGGTGCTTGCGCTCTGTAAGGAATTGCTATATAGGTTATTTTACCCGCAAAAGAACTTGAAGTTGCGCGTTTTCTGAAAAGATAGATATTACCCGGTTCTAGCATAACGCGTTTGCCCTGACCTACCGTCCAGTTAAGCCCGTCTTTTGAATATTCACAATCTTCGCCGATAACCTGAGAAGTGGTTTCTCTTTGTACGTTAACGGTTACTTCCACGTCTCCTTCCTTTTTATCAAGGGTAAAGGATATTGATTCGCTTTCGTAATAGTTAGTGCTTTCTACGTATTTAACGTATAGAGTATCGCCGTATAGAACGCCCGCGCCAGAGGGAAGAACGTAAGAAAATTCTTCGCTTACGCTAACTGCAAAAATTTCGGCGTCGTAGAATACTTTAGATAAAGCATAATCTACGTTAACGCTTTGCTTGGTTGGGGTTGGGGGCGCTATTTTATTGATGATTAATTTTGAATATGCGTACGTGGTTGCATACGTCATATTAAGGGGAGAAACCACCCTTACGTCGTATTCGCCTGCATCTACCGGCATATCGGTGTCGTAAGCGTTTTCATCTGCGTAAGAAGGTTTATATTCGTAAATCAACATTTCACCGCTGTTAGAAGTTGCGCCAGTTGCTTGTTTTGGCTCGCCGTCGTAATCAAATTCAAAAGAAGGCGCTACGTTTATAGTAGCCTTTTGCATTTGCTTTGAATCTTTAAATTCTATATTCGTAAAAACAACCGTCTTTTCCCCGTCTGTTCCAGTATACCCTGTAATAGAAGGATCAAGATAAATAACAAGTGAAGATTCTGCGGAAACCATATCGCCAAGTTCAAAGAAGAAGGAGTGCGCCCCTACTTCTAAAGGAGTTGTGTGTTCCCAATGGCTGTATAGATAAACGTCGTCTATCATAATGCCTAAAACAATAGGTTTATCGCAAGTGAATTCAATAAGCAAACAATCGTAATCCGCATTATATTGTCTTATAGGAGCACTTAAATTATTCCAAGCAGTTTTAAAAGTGTATTTAACGGTGGTTTGTTCGCCTGCTTTGGTTACTGTAAAATTAGTACCTGCAAGTTCCCCAACGTAAGGCGTTGCAACTAAATCTAACGCGTTAATCTTTAAATTACAATTTTCACCCGTTACTACTATCTGTAAAGAAGAATAACTTGATTTTGTAAAGTCAACGCTTATCTTATGACTGCCTACGCCGTATTGCGCGATACTTTCTTCTTCGCCGTCTAATAAAATGGCTAAATTAACCGTTTGATCTACCGTAAAGGCAAAATTCAACTTTTTAAACTCCGCGCTGTAATCTAAAATAGAAGCGTTTAAAGTTGCAGTTCCGTCAATCAAGCAAGCGTTATCTACTAATTGAGTGCCTTCGGCCGTAAGTTTAGAAAGACGGCAACCCTTAGGATCTGAAGCAAAAGAAGGCGTTGCGCCAGCTTCGTGAACAGTGCAACCTAAAACTTCAAAACTTCTTGAAGAAGAAACTTCTTTGCCATAGTCTAAGTAAAGTCTAAATCCACGAAGAACTATATCGTGAACACCACTTGCGTAATTACCGAAACGAACGGTTAAAACGTTGTAGCCGTCTACCGATTTAGAAAAAGTAGCATTCCAAGAATCGGCAGAAGATAAACCGTTAACGCAAATGTATTCCGTACCTGCGGGATAGTCTACCCCACCTGCGTTAATACCCGGACCGTATTCGATATACATAGGCATAAATTCAACGCCTGAATTTACGTATTTTATAGATACAGAAGTACTATCCGTATAACTTCCTTCGTAAGCGCAAGGAATATAAAGATATTCAGCGCTATCAAAAGAAACTCCGTCTGAAGTATTAGAAGAATAGCTTGCTTTAACATAGGTTAATAGCCCTGTTTCTTCATCGTAACTTTCACCGCTTATAGTAATCGCTTTTTCTAAAGCAAAAGCGGGAATAACACTAAGGGTAAAAGCAAAAGAACTAATACAAAGAAGCGCCGATAAAGAAAAGATTAGAAATCTTTTAGTTTTCATTTATTTGCCCCCCTTTTCTTTATTACTACTAAAGCAACGCACGCCGCTGCACCCGCACAAACTATACCTATTAAAACGTAAAGCCAAGTATAATTTGCATTGTCTTCTTGAACGATTAATTTTTCTGCGCCCACAATTTGTTCTTTAGAAGCATCGGTTAATAAATTGTATGCCTGTAACGCAACAAGTCTTGCTTCTTCTTTATCGTTAGCGCCGTCTATGCCGTTTATAAGTTGCTGAACCTTTTCAATAAGGAATTTTTGAGTGATACTCTCTTCTAAAGAAAGTAGAATTTCGCTGTTTACGACTAATTCTTTTTCTTCTTCACTTAAAGAATAATAAAGGTTTTTAGCAGTTGCGTAATTTTGCCAGAAGTCTTGATTTAAATTATCAATATCAAGTAAATCTACCGTTTTAATTACTTCGTATGCGTTTAAAGCGTAATCTAAATTAAAGGTAGCAAGCAATCTTTCCATCTTGCTTATTCTTTCTTCGCCAAGTCGTTTGGTTGCGCGTTCGTTTAACTGATCTACACTATCTTTCGCCTGTTTTAAAGCCACGGCATCACGCGGGGTAACGCTTTCGGGAAGAGCGTCTACTAATTCTCGCGCGCCTGCGTACGTATTTTTTTTAACTGCAAAATAATCGTAAAGTTCACTACTTCCGTCGTCAAAAGCAAGGTATGCTTTAAACACTAAAGTATCGCCGTCTATTTGAACGTCTGCGAACATTCTGTTCTTAATTTCCTGACTCATAGTCTTTCCGTTAACGGGACTTTCTGCACGGAAAATTCTGCTTGCGTCGTATTCAACGGGGGGGTAACTTTTCCTGCCTGCATAGTTTATGGTCGCGTAATAAGTGCCGTCCGGTTCAATACTCCACATTAAACCGTCATCCATGGAAACGGGTTTCGTTCTGTTGGGAATTCTGCCGTTTTCGCCTTCGCCGTAGTAGTAAGGCAAAGTCCTTGTGTAAACGTGATCGTGCCCTTGTAATACTAAATCTACTTCGTATTTAGCGCAAAGCGGGGGTAAAACGTTTCTTATATGTAAAGCGTCTGAATCGTTAGAGTGATCGCCCGTTGAGTACGCGCCGATATGAAGCATAATAACCTTCCAGTTAGCAGTTGATTTTTGAAGTTCGCTTTCAAGCCAAACAAGTTGTTCTGCAAACACACTTTCGTTAGACGCTTCGTTAGAGTCTAAAACGAAGAACTGCATATTTTCGTAAACGAAGGTATAATAACCGCCCGTAGAAGATGCTTTTACATAATTTACGTCGCCGTGATTAACGTAGGTATAACCTGCTCTTTCATGGTTACCGGCAGCACTTACGAAAGGATAGTTCATAATAACTTTTTTGGGTACGTCAAACGCGTAAGACCATTCTTGCATTTGAACTTTGCTCATATCAGAGCCCCAACCTGCGTGAGAGTTATCTACCAAATCGCCTGCAAAAGCGATAAAATCGGGGTTGGTAAGTTGAGTTGCTGTAGTTAAAGTTTTATTCCAGTACTCAAAGCCTTCTACTGAAGTTTCTTGCGAATCCGTTACGTATACGAAACGAACTTCGTCGTCGCCATCTAAATCAACGGTAAAACTACCAACGTCCGAAAATGCTCCGGTAGAGCCTACTTTATAAGAATATTCGCCCGCGTCAAGGTTTTCTATATGCGCTTTATGGCAACGGTAACCTTCGAAATCCACGTAAGTGCCGTTAATTTCGGTGGCGTTTGCCCAGTCTGCATTAGCGCCTTTACCACGCGCTACTATAAGTTTTGTTTCGGTAACGTTGGTTGAGGTTTGCCAAGCAAAACCGCGCGTATCTATTCCGTCGTAATAGGTCATACAAACACCGGTAGGACTAATTGACGATAAAGGAGCGGCGTTTACCGTAACTAAAGAGAATAAAAATGAAGAAGATATTAAAAGGGATAAAATAAGCGCGAATAATTTATTTATTTTTTTCATAAATTACACCCCCTTTACGGTAGGTATTTCACCCGCCGTATAATTCCAACCTTCGCCCATATTAAAGTTAAAGGTTGCAACTTGGTTTGCAGTTATTGCAAAACATTCGCTTAACATACTGCCACCGTTAGTTAAATTAGCCATTTGAGTTTCAACTTGTTCGCCTATATATACGCAATTTTTAACGCCTAATTCTAAGTTAGGTAAAGTGTGATTAAGCGCGAATAAGCAAACTTTGCCAAGCGCATCGAAAGTAACGTTGGTTATACAGTTTTCTACGATACCCTTATTATTGCCTACCAAGCAAGATAAAGAACCTAAAGACTGCATATCTAGTTCAGCATAGCAATTTCTTAAACCGCTATTTTCACTTCCGTAGCCCGAAGAGTTAGCGTAAAATACCGAAGTATAGTTACCGCCCTTTATGCTACCGCCTATAAAGGACAGATTGCGTATAACGCCTTCGCTACCCTTTTGAGCGCTTATGTAACGCATAAATGCAACGAAAGCATCATTTTCTCTGTTAATAACGATATTTTTTATAGCAAAACCGTTGCCTTCGAAAACGCCTTTAAAAGCGTTATCGGCATTTTCAAATAAAGGCATAAAGCCCTTGCCTTCGTTATAAAGCGAACCGCCTTTAGCGCAGGCGATAGCCATATCTATATCGTTACCAAGCATATAATTAGCGCTTGCGTTGGCGATTTCTTGAAGTTGTTCGGGAGTTCTTATTACGGTATAACCTAAATCTTCACAAACGGTAACTTCACACTTAGCAAGGTATTCTTGTCCGTTTATTAAAGCGCTTATTCCTACGTTTGTTTTACCAGTTTTAACGAAAGAGAGTTCGCCGTTTTCAACCTTAACGATACTTTCGTCTTCGGTAAACCAGGCTACTTCGCGTTCTATGGGATAATCGCATAAAACGTCTGCAACTAATAGATTTTCGGTTTGCCCTACTACACCCATAACTTTATTTAAGTTAATTTTGAATACCGTATCTCTGGGTAAAACGCTTAAAGTAATTTCTTCTTTTACCTGCGTACCCAAAGCGCTTACGGTAAGGGTTGCCTGCCCCATTTTTTTGGCTTGTATATTTCCGTTTCTATCTACGCTTAAAACATCAGAATCGCTTGATTGCCATACGATAGCGTCGTATTTATCTGCGTTTTCTGGGAATTTAGCATAAGAAAGTTTAACCGACTGCCCAACTGTAAGATTGTTATCTTGTGGTAGGTCGTTTATTTGCAAATTTTGTAATTCAATAGGCTTATTGCCAAACACTATAAACAAGTATACGGCAACTTTATCTGCCTGTTGTGTTTTAACCGTTACGGAAGCGCTACCTTCACTTAACCCCTTATAATTATTGCCTTCGATTTTTAATACCGAAGGGTTATCCGTAACGTATGAATATTCGCTATTCGCGAACTGTCCTTCTTCGCCGATATACAGTTTTACGATCTTGCTTTCGCCTTCTAAAGGCAAAATACTTGCTCCGTTACAGCCCAAAAGCGTAAAAACTGCAATAAAAGAAAGGATAATAGAAAGAACCTTTTTCATTTTATACCACCTTATTGTATCGCGGGTGTTATTTCCCTTAAGGAAATAAAAGATTTAACTGATTGATAAGAATATAAATTCGGCATGGGGCGAAAATGTATTCGCCCCGTGATCTGCCTTAATATGTTTTTGTTTTTATAAGTAACTGTTTACCTTATTTTCTTTTTCTTGCAAAAACTACTACTGCGCCTGCAAGTAAAACTAAAGTTTGTAAACCTAAACCTGCAACTGAGCTTAAGCAACCTTTTTCTAAATCAGCATTAGCACCGCTTGAAGAAGTTTCAGGAGCGGTTGAAGTAGAAGAACTATCGGGTTGTGCGGGACGGTTGAAAGTGATAGACATAACCTCGCTTTCTTCGTGATTGTCATCAGCCGCGCGTTTGAAGTAAATAGTTGTGCCGTATGCGATTTCGTCGCCTGTTAATACTTCGAAACCTTCAACGAATTCTTCGTCTGTTGAAGCGATAACGCCTTCTGCTACGGTTACTACTCTGGTAGTAGCGTCGATAACTACGTCTTCGTCGCTTACTGTAGCTTTAATCTTGTTAATGGTAAGTTTAGCGGTTGCAACTGCGTAATCGTATTGAAGTGAACCCATGAAGGTTATTCTTACTTGATATTCACCTGCTTTTGAAGGTGCGCTGGTAGTCCATTCGATACCTTCTGCACCTGCTACGCCATATTCAACCTTAAGTTCTACTTCTGCAGATGCGCTTGCGTTAAATACAACGGGTTCGCCGTTATAATCAACTGTCATGTCGTTTGCAGTAATAGTTAACTGTTCAAAGGTAATATCTGCAGACTTAAGTAATTCAATCAATTCAATTTTTGCAGATTGAGCGCCCGTGTTGGTTGTGTAAGGAGTGGGGTTATCGAAGTAAATAACGATCTTGGTTAAAATTTGATTTTCGATTCCGTGTGCTTTTGCAAGATATACGAAATCGTAAGTACCGTCTGCAGGGATAACGCCTTCTTCGGTGTGGTGGCTACGTAATACTGCGTAAGTTTCTAAAACTTCGCCGTCTACGGGAATTTGATAATGTAAACGAATATTAACGTTAGTGTTCTTGGTTGCGGTAAGTTTAACTCTTAAAATATCGTAGCCAAGTTCGTAATTATTAATAGCTATGGTAACGTTTCTCCAGTCAGCAGAATCGTTGTTCCAAGTTAGGTCAACAGAACCGTCTTCATTTTTTAAAGCGGTCATAGCGTCTGCAACGGGAGCGCCAAGATATAATCCTTCGGGTGCTGCTTCGGGTTCGTTAAAGCAAATAGTGTGGAATACGATTGACTTACTATCGGTAATTTCTGCTACTTGCGCGTCAAAGTAAATTTTAATTTCGTAAGATTTTCCATCTTCTAAAGCGTAATCTTCGGTAGAAACGTCAGTATCAATAGTGATTTTCTTACCTGCGGGGTATTCGATATGTCCTTCGTATTGACCGTTAATAGAGAAGCAAAGAATAACGTTGTGTGAAGCGGTGAATTCTACGTGGAACACACTCTTAGATGCATCGTAGTTGGTAACTGCAAGGTTTGCGGTATGCCAGCCGATTGCTGAAGAATATGAAACAACGTATTCTTCATCTGCGTTCTTTTCAACTGAAAGAGCTGAAGTAGAAGAAGTCATTGCGCCGATTTCCATAGGACCAGCGGGAAGTTCGAATCCGTGATCGTTGCCGGCGTGAACTGCTATTTCTAATAATTCGAAAGTAGCGTTTGCGTCTGCTTGTACTTTAATGATAATTGCAGAAGCAGAAGCGAAATCTGCAAGATAATCACCCATGCTTGCGGTAGAAATGCTAAAGCCCGCGCTTGCATAAGCGGTGGTTTTAACGTTCCAACCAGCGGGAAGGATCCCTGCTACGTAAGCGTTTAATTCTCCGCCTGCGTTAGCGCCAACAACGTGCATACCGATACCGTTAACGCCACTTGTAGCATATTTAATAGAAACGTTAGCGTCGTTTGCAAAATCCCAGTTGGTTACAGGGATAGAAAGATAAATACCTGCTTCGATAGAATCGATAGAAGTTTCTTCTGCAACAGCGTAAGTAGCCTTATTGCCTTCTACGGTTGCGCCTTCGCCAACAACTGCCATAGCGCCGAATGAAACTTCGCCTTCAACGGGGGGAACAACGGGAACTTCGGGTTCTTCACCGCCCTGTTCTGCGTTTGCCATTAATTTAACTTCGCTACCGTCTGCCGCTACAAAATAGAATTCTAAATATACGGTTTTGCCAGCGCCGTCTGCATAAGTACTTGCGTTTTCTTTACCGCTTCTATCAACCATGATGTAAATAGAAGTAACGTCTACGTCTAAGTCTAAAAGAACTGAATCATCTCCAGCAGGAGTTGCAACGTAGTAGTATAAAGAATCGCTAGTACCGTTTCTATATACGCAAAGGTTAAATTCTTTTTCAGAAGAATATGCAACTTTTAATTGAGGATATTGTGCTAAGGTGTGACCTTCTACGCTGAAATAAATTCTACTCTTGCTAGTGGGTGCAGCGGGGAAATGAATGGTTGTTCTACCATTTTCATCTACGCTATATTCCATATTGCCTGCTGCTTCATTTTTCCATTCGCCTGCGGTAATAGCGTTTCCAACTTCAGGAACTTCGGGTTCTTCCGGAACTTCAGGTTCTTCTACTTCCGTTTCTACCCAAGCGTTAAACGTACCGTCTACGTCAAACGCCATACCGAAGAAGTCTACTCTGTAATATTTCCCATCGTTAGGAGTATACATTTCTAATTCAATACGGTCTAAGTTTCCATCGTAAGCATTTGCGTTTACTGCCCAGTGGTGTTCGAAATATCCGTTTGCATCAATGGTAGTAAGTGCTCTACTATCGCCAGTATAAACTACGATTTCACGAACGTTAGATCCATCAGTAAAATACCAGTAAAGGTTAAAACGATAAATTTCACTTGCAACTCTACCTCTAACGTTAATAAATTTATCAACGTCTGCGTTTAAAGCCTTATCAAGTTTAATTACGGCTCTGTCTGCATAATCGTAACTTGCAGAAAATACACCGCCTTCACTTTGTGAATGTACCGTTACACCAGATGAAAATCCGTAATCGTTAGTAACGATCGCATTATCTGCCGCCATAACCATAACTGCAGATGCGAGTGATGCCATACAAATGCAAAGCATTGTAAGCATAGCAATTAGTTTTTTCTTCATTTGGAATTTCCTCCCTTTTAAGTGCATTGCACTTTATTTTTTATTTTTAGGCGTAGCGCGTGTTTTCACTACGCCGTTAAACCTTTTTATGCGTTTGTTTCTGCCTTTTTAAATTCTATGCCTACGAACTGCATCGTTCTTGCAGTAATTGCAGAACCTTGGCTTACTTCTACGTAGTTACCACCTACTAATTGAACAGCGTCTATGTAGAACATAATTTTGTTAATGGCTTGGTCTTTTAACATATCGCCGTTAGCCGTTTGCGCTTGACTAAAGTCTATTTCGTAAGTATGGAATACGAAATCGCCCTTATCGTCGCTACCTGCTTCTTCGGTATGATTCAATACTACGCTTGCCATAGTATCGCCATCTGAATTTTGAATAACGGTGTTAGATGATCCGTAACCAAGAGCAACGCCTAAATTTTTAGCACCGTAGAATTTAACTTTAATCACTATGGTTGTGTATTCTGGATTGTATGAAGAAATATTAACGGTTACTGCGTTCCAACCTTGAGTTTGTTCGTAAGTTAAAGTAGCAATACCGCCTGCTTCTACGTTAGATTTAGTTAAGCCCATACCCGCCGTAGTAGACCAAGTTGAAGTAATCTTGGGCGTACCGTCGTCTATCGTCTTAACGAATTCCACGTCTTCTACGTATAAAGTTCCAGAACCGCCGGGTACTGCTTCTGCTGTATCAATAAAGAAATATAAAGCAGTGGGCTTTAAGTTTTTAACGTAACTGCCGGGAACGGTAGCGATAAAGTCGTTCGATAGTTCTTCTAAAGTAGAAAAATCAAATTCGTAAGTTTCAAGGTTAGAAGATACTTCCATACCGAACGCCGATACGTAGTTGTAATCTACGCTGGTTGCGGTTGTGGTTAACGAATACTTAATTGCAATAGTTAAGTTTTTAACGTTTACACCCCTTAATTTCATCTTTAAAGTGGTGTATTCTGATTTGTAGTTGTAAATATTTGCTTGAACGTAAGGCCAACCTGTAGAGAATGAATAATCTATTATAGCGTTCATACTGCCGGTTGCTTCACTCTTTGCTTGATCTAAATATATATCTGCATAAGTGCCGTCTAAATAAGACCAACCGCTAATAGTTGGGGGTGCAGAAAGTAAAGCTAAATCTGAATCGCTTTCATCTACTAAACCGATAGAAGTAATTAACATTTCACCGCTATATTCATCTATAGCCTGTTTGGGATTACTATCTATCATAATCATAAAGCCGACGATTTTCTTTTGGGTTACCTTTTCGCCGATTGCTACGTTATAAACAGAATCTAAAACACCTGCTTCGTTTAAATCACATAAAATTGTATTTTCGCCTTCTATAACTGCGTTGTTATAAACAGTAACACCGGGGCGATTTAAATCGTACTGTTCATAATAAACTGCTACGATAGCAATTTTTTGAACGCCAACGCAATTTGCCTTTATCTTTAAGTAAGAATATTTAGCGTGATAATTTTCTACCGGCACGTATACGTAAGCGTATGCGGGAAGACCGTAAATATCGGCGTAAGTAATTTTCGTTTTACCCTCGCCTTCATCCGTCAACGTATAACATTCGTCGCTTGCAATTAAAGAGCCAACCGTTACGGGCGCGGTGTTATCTACCGTAGGTTCTTGGTCGGGTTTTTGGGGATAACTTACCGCGGGTGAAGATATTTCTGGATCTATTTCCGTTTCTGGATCTGGATCTTCACTATCCGTCCATATTATAGTGGTAGATCTTGGAGGATTTTCGCTGTTACCGCCTAATAAAACGATTGCAACAGTTGCACCTGCAATCAATACCGCGATAAGAGCGATTATTATAATTAATTTAGATTTTTTCATCTTTTTTCTCCTTATTCTTTTACTGCGCCCATCGTAAGCCCTTTAATAAAGAACTTTTGAGCGAAGGGGTAAACGAGCATAATGGGAACCATCGCGATAAATATTTGCGCGCTTCTTATGGTTTTGCCCGGTAAATCTTTAATAAGTGCTTGCGTATTTGGGTCTGGCGATTTAGAAAGGGTTGTTAACTGGTTGATAATGTCGTAAATATAGGTTTGTAAAGGATAATTCTTGGTGGACATATAAATGTAACCGTCGAACCAGTTATTCCAGTGTGCAACCGCCGTAAATAGCGTTACGGTTGCCACCGCGGGAAGAGATATGGGCACTATAATCTTTAAAAGTACGGTTAAAGGCCCAGCACCTTCTAAGTAAGCGTATTCTTCTAAATCTTTAGGCACTTGTTTAAAGAAGTTTATAAACAGTACCATATTCCACGCGTTTGTTGCCAAAGGTAAAACTAAACAAAGTATTTTATCGTTTAAGTTAAGGCTGTTAATTACCAAATACGTAGGGATTAAACCGCCGTTGAAGAACATCGTTATAGTGTAAAATACAACGTAAAATCTTCTGCCTTTTAATTTGTATCCGCTTTTTGCTAAGGGGTACGCCGCTAAAAGTTCTACGCTTACGCAGATTAGAATACCTAAAACAACCCTTAAAACGGATATGCCGAAAGCGCGGAAAAATTCGCTTTTAGTAAGTAGATATTTATACGCGCTTATGTTAAAGCCTATATTGCCGTCGTTGCGTAAAGGCAATAAGGATACGTCGCCCGCGCTTGCAGGTAATCCATCTGAAAAAGAAATTGCCAGCAAGTTTAGAAAGGGCGCTAGACATAATAACGCGAATAAAATAAGTATTGTGTCGTTAAATATTACGAACGCTATTCTTGCGGGAGAAGTTTTCATTTTGTTTGCCATAATCACTCCCCCTTAAAATATCGTGTAACCGTTTATCTTGTTAGCGAGTTTATAAGATATTGCAAAGAAAATACAACTTATAACGCTCTTGAATAAACTGATTGCAGTAGATAAAGAATAGTCCGTTCCGGTAACCATCGCTTCGCGGTAGCTTAATGTATCTAATATATCGCCCGTTTCGAAAACGAGAGAGTTATACATAACCAAAATTTGCTCAAAGCCCGCATTCATAATATTACCGATATTTAAAACGCTTGTTAGAACTATCATAGTCATAATACCAGGTATAGTGATAAAGATACACTGTTGCCATCTATTCGCTCCGTCTACCCTTGAAGCTTCGTAAAGTGAAGGATCTACCGTTGCTATAGATGCTAAATATACAACCGCCTGATAACCCAAGTTTTTCCAAAGGTCCGTTCCTATTATAATAGTTCTGAAGTAATCGTTGCTTGCTAAAAAGTCTATTTTTTCAGCGGACGGGTTAATGGTTAAAAGCAATTTATTAGCAAGCCCGTCTAAACTGAAAATTTCAACGAATACGCTACCTATAAGAGCCCATGATAAAAAGTATGGCAAGAAAACTATAGTTTGAACTAATTTTTGTCCCCTTTTGGTTACCATTTCGTTAAGAAGTAACGCAAGAGTTATACTTAAAACCGTGGTTAAAAGGATTTTCCATACCGCAATATACACGGTATTGAATAGCGTACGAGTAAAGTCCGATCTTGAAAACAATCTGGAAAAATTGTAAAAATCAACGAACTCCGAGCCAAAAATACCTGCCGAAGGGCTATATTTTTGAAAGGCGATTATGATACCGAATAGCGGTATTATACTGAATATCAAACCCAAAATTACCGATGGAGCCATCATTAAGTGCAGGGGTAATTGGAGTTTTATATCCTGCTTTTTCCTTATTTTTTTTCTGTCTTCTTCAGTTAAAACAGAACTTTCGTGTGTTAATTCAGCCATTTAAGCCCCCTTGAAGAATTATTCTTCTGCCTTCCATTGTTGTTGATACCATTCGTTTACTTGAGCGATAATTTCAGTTCCGCCGTTTGCGTTGTATTCTTTTACGTATTCGTCGAAATAAGATACGGGCTTAGTGCCGATTATTATTTGAGCGTAAACTGACGCGCTTAACGTGGTGTCTATGTAACCGCTCTTTTCTTGCATCATAGTGGTTACAGGGCCGTAGAATTCGTCGTATTTAGCCTTTAGAAGTCCTTCGGTAAGTTTTGTAACTTGATCGTAACCGCAATCGTCTGCGATCATACAGTGATAAATACCCCAGCCAAGACGTTCGTCTGCAGTCATTTCTTTTAAGGGTTTGCCTTCCTTAATAGCGTAGTAGTAATCGTAACCGTCTTTCCAGTGGAGTTCTTTTTCTCTGGTTTTTAGTTTGTTGTATACCGCAAGTTGCGCTTCGTAAGTATTTCTTTCTTCTGTAGGTAGCGCATTCTTTTCTAAATCGGTTAAAACTTTCCAAGAAGGAGTCATACCTAATTCGTAAGCGGTTTTAAATACTTCGTTAACTCTCTTATATTCTTGAATAGAAGCGATAGAGTTCCAAAGTTTAATGGGAACCATATTGTAGTAGAAGCCGTTTTCGGGTTTTACGTCTGGTCCGTAAATTTCTAAAGCGTTATCGTTATAATATACGTCGTAGAAAAGGTTGATAAGTTTTGCTGCGGCTTCTGGGTATTTGCATGATGCAGATACGCAGTTATAACCGGTTAACGCTACCCTTTTTACGATGGGGTAACTTTCTTGACCGTTGTATGAGGGAAGATCTACGCAAACCCAGTCTGCGCCGGGAAGGTTAGAAACGGTGTTGTTGATTTCGCCGTGGGGAAGCCACCATTGACCGAATAACATACCTGTTTTACCAGATCTTATATCGTCGTAAACAAGGTCTACGGGTTTGGTTGTAAATGATTTATCTATTATGCCCTTTTGATACATTTCGTTCATGGTTGCAAGGGCGTTTTTCATTTCTTGGCTAGAGTTGCTTGCGTAAAGTTTGCCATCTTCACCTAAGAAATATGCGTTGGGAGAAGCACCGTGCGCTTGCATTAAACCTGAAGCTGATGCAGTACCAGTCCACATAAGTTCTCTGTGGAAAGACATAGGAATAAGCTTATCTGCCGCAACGCCAGTTTCTGCTGCGATAGCATCTGCGTTAGCAACGAAAGTTTCGCCTAAAGCGATAAGTTCTTCAATACTAGTGGGTGCTTGAGCGTTACAAATATCAAGCCAGTCTTTACGGATGTAAAGTTTTTGTGCGCTTTCGTATTTGTTGCTTGCCATGGGGAAAGAATAAAGTTTACCTTCTACCATTGCGTTGGGAAGAATTTCGGGCATTACGTTTAAATAAATATCTTGTAATTCTTCATTTAAATACCAGAATGAAGGGCCTAAATCAGCAAGTTTATTGTTATCTCTTAAATCGGCGAACATTCTGGGATCTGTGGTGTAAAAGACGTCTGGTAAATTGCCTGAAGTGATCATTAAGTTCAATTTTTGGTCGTAGTTTGCAGTACCGCCAACTAAAACGTATTGTAAATTAATGTTAAGAACTTCTTTTGCTATTCTGTTAAAGCTTTGGTTTTCGGGCTTAGTTCCCGCTTTTACGTTCGCTTCTAAGGGATAGTCTATCGCCGCAACGGTAATCGTTATTTCTTCGTCGTAAGGCTTTAGCATTTCCGATTCGTAATCAAATCCAGCAACCTTTTCGGGTAGTTCACCGGGATCTACAGCAGAATAACCGGTATCGGGGGTATAGGGTTCGTATAAGAATACGAAGTAACCAACTAATAGCACCGCTGCTAATGCAGCGGCAACTATTATAATTAAGTTTTTCTTTTTAGATTTAACTTGTTCTGCCATCTTTATTTCTCCTTATCACTTTTACGCGTAAATTTCAATTTCTGCAACCCACATAATACCTTTACGGAATTCTGCGCCCATGCCTGCAGGTTGACGAATTCTTATCTTTTGTGCCGCTATACTATCAAAAGTAATAACTGCTTCGTCTACGTTTTGCGCTATATCACTTTCTACGTGAACTTCTACCCATTCGCCGTCTACCCATTGTTCAATTACAATTTGGCTACTTGAATAATATAATCCGTTATCGAAAGCCCAGTGCATTACTATTTCAGAAATATTCTTTACTTCTTTAAATTCAACGGTGATCCAGTGATCTACTGTATAAGGCATTTCGCCGGTTACCTTTTCTTCAGAGCTTGCCCAAGCGCGTTTTGCCCAGTACATAGTATCGCTTATAAAGCCGTCGTTAAGAGCTGCGGTCTTGTTGTTCTTGTAATCTACAGAATAATATGAATCGACTTCGAAAGTAGCACCGTTTTTAACGTACGCTAAGTTTGCTTCAGTAATATCGCCGTTAGGCTGACCTGCAGTTTGAGCGATATCGCCCTCGCCTTTAAGAGCCAAAGAACCGCGGGCAGACTTGGGAACTGCGTCGTATTCGGTAATGTGATCTAATAAAAGATTTGCCTGCATATAGGGAATAAAGTCGTACTGCCAACTTCTATCAATATAGTGTTGAGCCATGTAACCAACTTCGTATTCGTTTAAGTAGTCAAGCGCGAACACGGGGAAATAATGCGCTTTGCGATTTTTATTTATAGTGTTAACGGCGGTTGCAATATTATATTCGTTTTCACTTTCGGTTAAATCTCTTGAACGGTTACTTGTGAAGTCCCAAGTGGTATTAAAACTTTCGAACATCATACCATCTATGTACTTAGCGATATAATCTAAAACGCTAAAACCGCGGTTTGCAACTAACTTTGCATCGGGGAATTCTTCGCGTAGTCTTTTTACCAAAGAAATCATACCGGGAGCAGTTGAAGCGTCTACGTCAACAGAGTCTATAGTGTCCATAAACAAACCATCTGCACCCATAGCAAGAATCTGTCTTGCGCGTTCAACGATTATTTCTTGCCATACGGGGCTACCTGCATCTACGAAGTATGAATTCCAGTTGGTATTCATCTTGGGCGCGCCGTTTTCGTATATATAGTAAGAAGCGTAACCGCCTTCGCCAAGTCCGTCACCCGTATTAAGTGAATCGTCTTCACCGATAGTTATGTAGCAAATAGTCCAAGTGCCGGCGTCGTTTAACTTTTTAAGTCCTTCTGCGCCAAGGTTTCTGGATTCACAAATAGCAACGTCGAAATTGTTCATCTTTTCGTCGTATGCACCGTAATAACAGCAGAAAGAAGATACGTCTAACCAGTCTACCTTCTTGCCTTCTTCCGTTAAGCCATTTCTTTCGGGTAAAGGACGAGAGAATATGCTAACTTCAACCTCCTCTAATCCCAACGAATCTTGATTGCTAGTTTCGTTACAGCCTGCGAATACAGCACAGAAAGTTAAACAAAACGTTAGCAAAATTGCCGATAATACTTTCATTTTTATTTCCTCCGTTATATTTTTACGTTATACTGAAAGAATTTTTATTTTTTAATTCCTAACCGTAATATGTATATGTCAAAAAGAATGCAGTTTATTAACTTGCTTTTTTTGATTTCAGTAGTTTTTTGACTTTTTTTAGATGATTTTAACTGATTTTTAGGTCGTTAAATAACGTGATTTATTTAAGTCCGTTTTCTTTTCTAAAATCATCCAAAGAGACATACGCCCCGCCTGCTAAACGGGATTTTTCACTAGCCATTGCTATTTCGTGGCTCTGAACGGAATTTGCTATGGTTGAAGAAGCGTCCATTCCCTCGCCGTTTAGAGAGGCAAAGAATTCGGATAACATTGCGTTATCGCCACCACCGTGACCTGAAAGATCTTCTGCCATTTGATTAATATCGTAAACGACACTTTCTTTACCAAAAGGCGTTACCGTTACTATATTACTCGATTGATCTGCAATAATTTCGCCCTTAGTGCCCATTACCTTTAAATACCTACTCATATCCTTAGTAAACGCGCACATGGTAAAGTTTAAAGTTACGCCTTCTTCAAATAACACGTTGCAAACTTGATGATCTACAACGTTGTTATCGCACGCGAATACGCATCTGCCGTAAGGCCCTGTTTTAAGCGCTTCTATAACACCTTCACGCGTGGGGTTTTCCATAATTACGTTTACAGGCCAATCGCGATTGCCAGAATCGTAACCGTTTAAGGGACTTTCTACGTAAATCTTTTTAGCGCTGTATACGCAATCATCTACGTGCGGGCAATCCATACAGTATGCGGTTGCACCTTCGGGCGCGTTTTCCTTATTAAAATAACTTAAAGAGCCAAATGACGAAACGCCCAAACACTTTTTACCTATTAACCAACCGTAAATATCAAAGTCGTGGCAACATTTTTGAAGTATCATGGGGCTTTCTATATTAGAATTTCTCCAGTTACCGCGAACAAAACTGTGCGCCTGATGCCAGTAACCTACGTTTTCTATTGCCTGAATGCTTACAACTTTTCCTATAACTCCGTCGTCAATGACCTTTTTAACCGTTTTGAAAAAAGTCGTATAACGCAAAACGTGGCACACGATAACCAGCTTACCTGTTTCGTCTACCTTATTTTTTAATTTATAACATTCGGTTATCGTGGGTGAAATGGGCTTTTCAAGAAGTATATCGTAACCTAAATCAAGCGCTTTTAACGCATGGTCTACGTGCTGGCGATCTTGAGTGGTTATAAATACAACGTCTGCCAAACGCCCTTTTGCAAAAAACTCATCTGCTGATGAAAAACACATATCATCAGCAACCCCGTATTTTTCAGACGCTATTTTTACCCTTTCGGGAATTACGTCCGCCACGGCTACGATTTTCATTCTACCTGGATATAGGTCTGTATAGGGAGCGTAAGTATGTAATCCCCTAGCGCCTAATCCAACGATTGCTACACTCTTCACTAATGTCACTCCTTCTCGGCATAATTTAGCCAAAATTGGATTATTTGTTTACTAAACATTTAAGATGTTTTTATTTTATCACATAAAATGCAAGTTGTCAATACCCTTTTTAAAAATTTTTTACCACTTTTTTTGTAAAAAATCCCACAATATCGCACTATTGTTTACTAAACATTTTCAAAATATAAGTCACCTTCTTATTATTTTAATTTTCGAAACGTTTGTATTTGCTAAATATTTTTTTGTAAAAAATTTTATGCGCAAATAAATCGCGATTTACAAAGAATGCAATATTACTACTTCTAACGGCAGATTTGTTAGACTAAAAAAACGCCCTTCACGGCGTAAACGAAATAAAATTTAATGTTTGTAATAGATTAATTTATACAAAAATGACGCGATATACTTACCGCGCCAAGTTGAAATTTAGATTATTTTATTGTTAAAAATAGTCGATAATCGACCTATAAACCCACTTTTACCTTTTGAAAACCCCTTTTTATTAAAATATGAGTTTACATCTTTTGATAAAGAAAATAAAAAATTACGCAAAAACGCTACAAGGTATTTTGCTTAATTTTATTATTAAAAGCCCTGTATAGCGCGATTAACAGCCATTTAAGCCCTTTCTTTAAACAATTAAAATCCCATTTAAACTTTTTTAAACAATATAAATATCGCCTTATGTTCTTATTTGCTTTATACAAAGGCAAAAATCCCTATATAGCGCGATTATCAACACTTTTACCATAATAAACACAAAAAAAACAAGCGCATACGTTGGCTTATAATAAGCAACCTGCGCTTGTTTTTTTTATTAAATTATGCTTTCTTGCAAGCAATTACGGCATACGTATTAAACTTTTTCCCACCATGCGTATAAATCAATATTAGAAACTATAGGAGTTAAAGTAGTAAACTTACCGCTAACGGGATTTTCTGATTTTTCCGTGTACCAGCCAAGGAATTTGTAACCAGGTCTTACAGGAACGGGAATAGCGCCAAATCCATTATCTTTAAAGAATGAGTTGTGTTTTATACCAGAGTAAATCTTCTGACCGTCGAATACGACGTTTGTATCACGAGAACCATCTTCATTGTAAGCGTTAACGTCGAATGTAATGGTGTGAGATTCTTCTACAGAATCGAAATCGAAAATATTAACCCATTGATTGCTCTTTTTAACGTAAACGTCGTTATTCGTGGTATCAAAACAGAAGTCGCCGTTTTTACCGATAGAACCAAAAGGAACACCCGAACTCTGATGCCATTGATTAGGACGATCGAATTCTACGCTTTCAGAAGTACCGTTGGTATAATAGAAGGTAATAACGTATTTACTACCGTCTGCATTTAAACCGCCAACAATACCCGTTTTGCCCTCTCCAGTATCAATCCCTACACCGGGATCGCCTTTTTCAGGGCCGGGAATAATTACGTCAAAAACTTCGTCATTATCAAAGGTAAAGGTAATATTCCAACCACCGTCTTCAGACTGCTCTTTGGTATAACTTTTAATACCGTTACCGTCTTTACCGGCGGGAAGGAAGATTTCATCCGATACGCTACCGTCGTTATATTCAAACACTACGTAGTGTTGACCTGTTAAAACGTCTATATCCTGTTTTAAGCCTAAAACTTTTAAACCGTTTTTAACTTCGAAATCAACGGGCTCTAAATCTTCGTCTGTAAAATATATAGTTAGAAGAGTATTGCCCAAATCTGTGGTATCATATTTAATTTCTTTAATACCAACACCAGTTGCGCCGTCTTCACCAGTTTCGCCCTTAGGAACGTAGAAAATCAAAGGGTCTTGAACGTCGTCTAAGTAAGTAATGGTAACCTTCGTTTGACCGTCTTCCATAAGTTCGGCTTTAATATCTTCTATCATTAAAGATTCATCTTCAAAAAAGCCCGAACATGAAGTAAGTATTGCGGTAAACGCCGTTACGCATATTAATAAAAGGCAGGTTAAAAGTTTTTTCATTTTATTTATCTCCTTTTGCGTTATCAATTAGTTGTGAAATATGTGGGGTTTCACCATATAAATATCCGTTTTTAACAAAGTGGAAGTGGAATGGCTCGTATCCTATAACAGTTGTAACCGTTTTCATCATTATATTACGTAAGTTAGAAAGATCTAAACCTTCCGAACCACCCTTTAAATTCAAATATGATTCTAATAAATCCATAGAAATCTTATCTGAATAAACAAGTCTATTAGCCCCTTCAAAGGTAACTTGCGAAAGGTTAATACCACCGCCGTAATAAGCAACCGGCACGTTTACGTAGCGCGAACCGCTTTGATTGTGGGTATAGTTTAAGTTATACGCCCTTTGAAGCATCATGGTTTTTAAGGGGAATATATCGTCTATCGTAATAGCGTATCCACCGCTTGTAATTTGGTTTGCAATAGTAGAAATATTTTCACTTATAAGCCCAGAAAGGTCAAACTGCTCTGCTGTTTTATAATCGTAGAACATGGTATCGCCTTTTATCGTTAATTTTACAGGATAAGACATACCCGCAACCTTAGTTGCCGTATATGGAATTAACGATTTAGACTGATTTAACTCTTCAGAAGTGAAAGTTGAACTTACAAGCGTGGGCGACGCGCAATAAAGGAAAGGCCCGTTAAACATTGAGTCTACGCTTATTGCCGAAATACCGCTTTTATAAAACAAACAGTCTTCAACAACGGAAGATCCTTTAAAGTTGTTTTTTATTTCGTCGCTACTGTTCATTGCGTCGTGTATCGTTTGAATAAGAGTTTTAATAGCCGTGCGCGCGTTATTATCAGTTGAAAAGTCCCTTGTTAAGAACTTGTTAAACGCCGTATCGCCGGCAGCGTCTTTACTTAAATATTCATCTATAGTTTGGCGAATATAATTGCCGTCTATATCGGTGAACTGCTCGATAATCGACCCATCGACGGGGATATACTCATTTGCACCCGTTGCAAAAAGGAAATTTCGCGAAGAGGTTAACAAGCAATTTTTAAGTAAAAAGTTATTTGATGAAAAGGCTCTAAGAACGTTTTTTCCGTTAGACAAGCGCGAGTTCTTAACCGTTACGTTATCACCGTAAATTTCCATAACCGTACCAACGGTATCTAAGTTTGCAATTCTATCGCCAAAGTCACAGTTTTTAATATTTACGTCGTTAACGATAATGCCATCGCCGTTTACGTATACACCTATGTTATCCTGCCCTAATGCAGAAACCAAAGGAACGTCGTTAGGATCGCCTAAAGTATAAAATGGTAACGGCCCGCGGAAAAGATTATCTGAAGTAAGCACGGGAATGCTTTGACCTGACGTACCTTCCTGTTCGCTATACGGGAAAGTAAGGTTATGAAGATTTATGGTATAACCGTTTCCGTAAAAATCTTTTTGAATGCGAAGTCCTGCTTTTACCTGATCGGTAATAGATGAATAGTTTTTGTTAATCTTAACAAATTCATTCCATTGATCGATATAATTTTTATTATAAGTAGTGGTAAAATAATAAATTTCATCCGCAAAGGTGTATTTTTTAGTTCTTGGATTATAATTGCCAAAACATTCAACGTTGTTAGCGCGTTTAGTTAGCGTAGTTCCGCTTTGAATATAAGCGTTTTCAACTGATTCAAAGTGTTTTCTTAAAACAACTATTTCTCCGTTTTCAGAGCGGTTAGTACAGTTAAGTAAATCTTCGTAAGTGTATACGTTAACACCGTTTTTAACAATTTCGAATTCAAAAGAAACAGAAGGAGCGACGTCACTTTCTAATGTCAGTACGGCGTGCCCAGTATTCACGATAGAAAGAATTGATTTTTCTTTATCGAAAACGATATTATCGCTCGTTTTATAAGTGACGGAAGAAATAATAGATTCTGGAATAGCGGTAATCTTCATATCTATAACCGCGCCCTTTTTGCTTTGACCTTCTAAATCGAATTCACCGTAATAAACCGTGGAATCTATATTAGATTGCGAACTGTTAATAGTAGGTTGTGCAATTAAAACCGCGTTATCGTAAATAACCGCCGTCATAGAACGGGAAATATTGCCGTTTAAGGTTGAGCAAGTAACTACGACTTCGCCAGTACCAAGCGTTTTAAGGTAATAACTTTCGCCCGATTTAACTATTTCTGCAAGTGGCTGGCCTTCACCGCTTTTATTTTTCACCGTCCAAACGAGTTCGTTACCGTCGGCAAGTTTATAATTATTTCTGTTAACACCGCTTGCCACGAGTTTATAACCAGTTCCATCCGTTATTTTAAATGGTTCAAAGTCGTCATAATTCCAGTCTATATGAGAGATATCAACGTCAACAGCGTCGTACGTGATATTTACGGTCACAATACAAAGTATGGCAATAACGAAAGGCATCAACAACAGTATGATTAAATTTTTCTTTTTCATCAGTTAATCGCCTCCAGATCCATAAATAACGAGCCCATATTTTGATAAACGTAAATCAAATGCGGTAAGCCAAACAAGAATAGTATGAGCGCGCCCGAACAGTAGATAATAAATAGCGACGTGCCAAGGTAAGAAAGTAAAATACCAACTGCAATATAAGTTATGGGAAGTAAGTAAGCGTAAATTGAAGATAGGTATGCGTTTCTACCCCTACCGCGACGAATTAAAAGTTCTTCTTTTAAAGAAATAACGTCGAACACGAATAAACAAATAGTTGCAATAAATAGCGTTACAATCACGGTTACGAAATTCATCACGCCGAAAATCAATAAAACCATAAGTGATATAAACAGCGATAAAAACGACAGAGAAAAAGGAATAAGCGTTTTAATAAGCAGTTGCGTTTTATAACTTACTGGAATTGTTTTCATGTTTTTAATAGTGCGCTCTTCCATACTGATATAACTGTTAGCGCCTTGGTTTATTATAAGAGTAAACATAATAACCAAGAAAATATCAAGTAAAGTAACGAAGTTTGGCACTAAAGTGAGATAATATCTAAATAACCCCGCAGAGAATATAGTATTCATAGCGGTAATAATTAAATACAGCAAGAACGGTTGAACGATAAGTAGCCCTGAAAAAGAGAAGATATAGTCTGCCCTTTTGGTAAGCAAAATAACTTCTTTTTTAATAAGCGCCTGAACGGGAGTAAGTTTCTTAATTATATATTCTTTTTCTTTTTTCTTTGAAGTAACCGAAACGTTTCTTACGTAGTGGAAAGTAAATATCGTGATAGAAAGGCCTAAGACGAATATTCCCATAGAAATGCAGAAATAAGGAATAAATGCAGAAACTTGTTTTCTAATAAATATGTCGCACAAGAAGTTTACCGGGAAAGCGTAACGTTCAAATTGCATTAGTTTAGAAATTGTTTCTTGGCTAAACAGCGTGTTAAGTTCGTTGTTGGCAACCAAATCTATAAACACGGTTAAAATTTCGGAATATAAGAAAGTACCAACTAATAAAACGACTATTGCAAGCGAAAATTCAACCGCAACGTGTTTTTTAAGGAATTGAAGCCCAAGCCAAACGGGATAAACAAATATAAGAGCCACGCCCATTTCGAAAAAGAATGACAAAACGGGATAGAACACCGCCAAGTAATAGAATACCGGAACTTTGGTAAACACTTGCCCGTAAGCGAAAAACAGCGGATAAACGAAAATAAAACAAGTTGCGTAGTGACTAAAGAACAAGAATATTAGTTTAGAGAAAATAACCTGCCCGTTAGAAACGGGGAAGTTAGCAAGTTGTTTTAAATCTCTTTCGTTAAAGAAGAGTTTTTTCGCCTGAAAAACACCCGAAAGCATCATAAGCACAGAGATTACGAACAAAAACAAGGTCATAAACGCTTGCGGAGCATTCTTATATATTTTTATTTTATCTAAAACCGCGTTGTAAAGGAAAATTTCGATTACGACGAAAATTGCCACGAAAACGGCAGATAAAATCCCTGCTACAATTCTTCTGGCAAGACTTCTTTCCTTATCGAACATCAGTTTAAAATCTTTCATTAAAAGATTAAGCATAAATAAAATCCTACTAAATCGGATAAAAATCCGTTATTATCTAACGCAAAGCGCAAAAAAGACTAATTTTTGTAAATATCCATGAACAGTTTAGCAAGTTGAATTCTTCTATTTGGTTCACGGTTAAGATCGTATAAGGCGGCAACTTTACCCTTATTGATAATCGCAACGCGGTCACAAAGTTTAGCAACGATATCGATATTATGTGAAGTAATGAATACGGTATGCCCGTGGTCTGCGTATTCGCGCATCATTCTTTTAAGTTCTTCAACCGCCATGATGTCAAGACCAACGGTAGGCTCGTCCAAAATCCAAATAGGTGGATTGTGAAGCAAACTTGCAACCAAGCAAAGTTTTTGTTTCATACCGTGAGAATAATCCGAAACGGGGTTAGAAAGTTCTTTTAAATCAAGCGCCAGTCTACCGCAAAGGTACTTGTAGTTACGCACGAAATCCCCTTCGGTAATGCGATAAATACTTGCAACGAATTCCAAATACTCATAACCGGTCATTGCTTCATAGCAAGAAGGCTCGCTGGCAACGTAACCAAAGCTGAATTTTGCATCTATAGGCTCGGTAACGATATCGTAACCGTCTATTAAAATTTCGCCTTTTTGGAACTTTTTAGAACCTATAACGCAGTCTATCGTGGTAGATTTACCAACGCCGTTTTTACCTATAAAGCCAAACAATTCACCTTCGTAAACCTGCAAATCAATACCCTTTAAAACGTCTTTAGGGCCGTATGATTTATGTAAATCTTTAATTGAAATAAGGCATTCTTTTTGATTTTCATCCTTTTTTACGGTTGGATCAGCCATAAATCACACTCTCCTTATCTTTTTAAGCCAAATTTTAGAAGTATTTTCAAGTTCGCTAATATAAGTGAAAATAGCGCCGCAATCTGCGCAAAGTCCACCGTTTTCGTGAACTTCAACGCTCTTATTTTTACAAGCGGGGCAATATTTAGCGTAAACGTCTTTATCACCGACGATAACGGTAAGTTTAGATAAAATCCATTGTTTAATCATCTCTACTTCGTTATAATCCCCTTTAAGAAGGCGTTTGCGCTTGTTTTCCCAAACGAAACTATTCCAAATAGAGAAAATATCAACCGTCAAGAAGTCTTCCCCGCCGCTGACGGTAAAGTTATCTTCCCCGCCGTCGAATAATAAAACGTGAGAAACACCTTCTAGTTCGCCGTACTTAACGTCTAATCTAATGCCCTGTTCTTGTGGCATATAAGAACAAACTATATTAAATCCGTTCTTTTCAAATTTAAATGTAGCGCCGTTAAAAAATGGAGCTATAGCGCGATTAACTGCTATTTCGTTATCTTCTTCGCTCTCTATAACGCCGTTGACGATTTTTTGACCGCTACGCTTAACTAGTTTACGAATAACCCCTGTGGGCAAGCGGTATCTACCTTCTGCAACAGAAGTTAAATTAAATCCTAAATCGCCCAAAACCTTTAAAACGATAACTGAAGCGTATTTTGCCATATCTTCTTTTAACGTTTGCTGGTTTTCGTAACGAACGAACTGGCGATAGAACTTAAAGCACTTACGGTAAAGTCTATCTTTAAGAAGAATATTCGTGGGCTTAATAATTTTACTAATGCCCTTGCCCTTAGAAACTACTTTATAAAAATTAGTATTTTTAATAAAGCGAACTCTACGGCGCAATTCTTCGGCGCGCTTAATAGCCAAAGCGCAGTTTTCAGGCGAGATACTGGTTGAAAGTGGCGCAAAATCCACGTTTAAGCCCGCGTCAACGTTGGGCAGTTTTAGAACGTAGAAAGAGTTACACTTAGCAAGTTCTATATCCAAAAGGTCAATCAGCATGCAGATGAACTGATTTTCGTAAATACGCAGTTCATCCACGTGTTGATAATAATAGACTTCTTCTGGAACCATTCTACCGTTGTGTTCTTTCCACAAGCTACTGTCCATAAGTACCTGTCTGAAGGCATCTTGTTGAATTTGTCTTGCCTGCTCTATACGAATTACGATTTCTTCGCGCTTATTAGAGATATGTGGATGCGCGATAATAGAAGTAATTACGGATAAAACGCTTGAAACTTCCTTTAAAAATTCCATATCTTTTTCGAACGCGATATTCTGCAAAGAGAAATCGGGAACTAAAGAGATATTTTTATAGAACTGACGGGCGTTCAAGAATTTTTCGCAAATACGGTCTACCGATTCTACGTAATCACGGAGCGTGGCCTGTTCGGCAATTTTCATATTATAACGTTCTTAAAATATTCTTAATAGTTTTTTCGGTACGGGGTAAAACACCTTCGCCGTAAGTTTTAGCAAGTAAGTCAAGAAGTTCTTTTAAAGCACCCTTAACGTATTCTTCAAATCTACCTTCGATTTTGCTAACCAACTTTTTAGAAAGCATAAAGTCAACGGCAGTTTCCTTTTTACCGCCACAAGCGACAAATACGGGAACGATATTATCTATTTGAGTTAAGATACGGTTACCGATAGCAATACCGAATTGATCGTAAACGTATTCGCCGATAACGTTAAGTTTATCGTAATCTGCTTTAGTCATTCTAAATTCTTCGTTTTCGATTGCTTCTTGATACATTTTTTCAAGTTTAGAATGGCTTAAAACGATAGGAGCGCTATCTCCGTTAACTTCAAAGGCATCATTCTTGTAATCGAATTCCATAGTGATAGCACGGTCGTAAACCTTATCGGTAATGGTAAAGGTAGAGTCGTCCTTGTTCGCAGTACCAACGAAATAAGAGTTGGTGGGGATTTTAACAGTACCGTTTTCTAACTTAATGGGAGGAACGAAGTTGTAAGGCACTTGCATAACCTTTAAGTACCATTGATCTTCGGGATATTCCAAAACTGATAGTAAGTCTGCAAAGTAGTATTCAACACGTGAAATGTTCATTTCGTCAAGAACGAAAATATGAATACGGTCTGGATTATAGTTAGCGCGATAAAGTTCAACTAAGAAATCCGTTTCAGAATAAGTCTGGGTAAATTCGTTAAAGAAGCCCAAGATATTAGTTTTATCTCTCCAAGTAGCCTGAACGGGCATAAATAACGCGCTACCTGAAGCGAATTTTGCGAAATATCTGGGAAGAGAAGACTTACCAGTACCAGACAAACCTTCCAAAATTTGGAATTGAGAAGCCGCAAAACCACTTATAAAGAATCTAATAGTATCAATATCGAAGTAAAGTTTTTCTTCTTTAGCAAGGTAATTTCTAAATCTTTGAGCAATTTCATCTAAAGCCAAATCATCCGAAACTAAAGTATCAGCATCAAAACCTGAATATTCGTCGTCTATTCTTGAAAGAGATGGGAAAACTTTTTCTCTATCGTCAAGTTCGTTAGCAGAACGCACCATAGCGTCGCCCGAAGGCATACCAGCGCCAGCGCCTACCCCACCGCCTACGGGAGCATGACCGTCTGCCGTAGTGGTTTTAGTTTCTTCGGGAGTATCGAAAGAAGAAGAAACGTCGTTAGACTCAGCAGGTAAATCTGCGTCGTCGAAAACGGGTTCGTTTTTCTTATCGAAGAACTTAAAGGGTTTATCTACGAAAATAAAGTTAATAACGAACATTAAAACTGCGCCGATAATAAGGAATAAGAACAGATAAATGCACGCAGATAAAACGAACGTTTGAGTAAGGTAAAGGAATAAATTACCGATATTTTCAGCAGTTTTAGGGCTTTGAATTAAAACGCCGATACCAACCGATAAAACGGCGCAAGCAAGCAAGGTAAGAATATAAGACCAAATCATCTTAACGCCAAAAGGCTTCTTACCGTTAACTATTGCATAACGTCTTTCATAAATAAAGGCGGTTGCAAAAACGATTATGTAAACAGAAACCAAAATAAGAGTAACAAACCCACCCAAATTAGGATCTACAAGTTGAAATCCCAAATCGCTAGCAAGTTTAGCAATGGGGTTTCTGCTACTAACCACTTTAGCGCTACTATCTAAACAGATACCAGTGAATAAAAAGATAAGAGCGTAAAAAATGGAAAGTGAAATTGCAATAAGATTTTTTCTTGTGAATAAAACTTTAATCATAATAATCTCCGTTCTTCAAGGCTTTCCCGCCTTCGGTTTTTTTTCTTAGTTTAAAATTTTAAGGATATTGCAAACTGTTTATATTAGGCTAAAAAGAATATTACCCAAATCTTATATAACTTTGCCGTTTCCTTTATTGTAACGCAGTATCGCAAAAAAAGCAACCTCTTTTCGCTAAACGCGCGTATTATATATATAATAGGAAAGATCTTTTCCTTTATTTTCTTTAATTTACCGCCTAATTTTGCGAAACAAAAGCAAAACTAAGCGCTTTAGTTAAACTTTGTCTTCTTCACCCTTATCACCGTTAAAAGGCTTGTTTTCTATCGGCTCTAAAACGTTATCGTCATCAATTAAATCATCATCTTCATCTAACTTTTTAAAGTGGATAGGAATTTCTTCCTTGACTACTTCCCCGTTAGAATTAGTGGTTTCTTTAATGACCTTACCTTCCGATTTAGCTTTTAGAAAATCATCTGAAATTTCGCGTTTATCAACGAATCCCTCTTCATTAAAGGTGTATTCGTAACCTTTGAAGTAAATTCTTTGCGTCATTTCACTAGCCAGCCCATCTGATTCGAGTTCGTTTTCGAAATTGATGGCAGAAGCCAAAAGTTCAAGTCTATCTTCCTGCGCAATATGAATTTTATCCGTCATTCTATCTATCATAATCAAACAGTATACGATAGCAAGCAAAGTTATCATACCCGCGTAAGACTGGAAGAACATAATGAATACCCCCAAATAAGGCACTCTTTTTCCCGTATAACGCCCCAAAACGTTCTCTTTACCCGGATTGAAAGAGTCGTCTGCGTTATTCGAGTCTCCCCTTGTAATATATTTACCGTCAGCCGTAAACCCTATAATTCTGTGAATGATATTAGTACCGTCGTCATCCACGAAAGCGATAACGTCGTACTTTTGCAGGGTACGGTTAGAAACGTCTTCCAGAACGATAATATCGTAAGTATTAAATTGATTCGTCAGGTTGTTAGTAATAAGATAATCGTTAGCCTTATTCTTTTCGCTCATAGAGCCAGAAGCAACAACAATTATACCCTTTCCGCCGATCATTGCAATACCCGAATTAAACTTAGATACCAGCGCAAAGGCAAATATGGGAATAATTATTACGATTGCCAAATAAAAGAAAATCTGTTTTACTACTTTGATTATTTTTTTCTGAGTTTTAACGTGCGCCTGATTTTCAAAAATCGCCTCGTCTATAAGTTCAATATCCCTTTGCCCGCTCGATAGTTCGTTAACGGTGGAAAGAGAATACGACCTATACAAAATAGTAAATATTACCGAAAAGCTTATTACCCCGATTGAAGTAACAACCAGCGCAATAATGTCAAAAGTGTTCATATTATCTCCTGGTACAAAACCCACTTTAGGTGTGAATTTTTAACGTAGTGTTTTAATCTTGCCACGTTTTTGCAAGACAGTTTAAATTTAATTTACCAAAAACGCAATACGTTCCGCCCCCACGCCGTCATTCAAAAGCGTTAGCGATGCAATCTCTTCAAGGCTTCCCCTTGAGGAGAAGCTGTCAACGAAAGTTGACTGATGAGGTGTAGCCACTTTTAGTGGCGTTATTCCCTTTTTAACTGCAACGCCAGTTTCCCAGTCATTCAAAAGCATTAGCGATAGAATCTCATTTAAGCCTTCTCCAGCGGGAGAAGGGGGACCGCTTTAGCGGTGGATGAGGTGTAGCTGTCAACGCCAGTTGCCCAGTCATTCAAAAGCGCAAGCGTTAGAATCTAATATAAAATATCAAATTCCAAATTATTTAATGCCCGCGTCAATGGTAAACGAAAGATTTCCGACGCTACCGAACGAATCTTTAAGCGTATTATTAAACGCGTTAAGTTCGGCAACGATATCGTCGGCGGTCATAGCCATAATATCGTTATAATTAGAAAGTTTATTACCCTGCTTATCTATACCGTCGTAATAATAGCCGGGGTTTACGTAAGCGAATTTTTCGCCCCAACCGAAGGTAATTTCATAAACGAAATAAGCGGTAAAGGTTTGCTCGCCGGCATCGTCGTAAACGGGATTACCAAGATCATCTTGATCGGCAACGATAATATAACCGAACGAATAATCTTCAAGCGTAGCAAGCGTGACGAACTCATCCCCTTCCTGTTTACCGGCGTTAAGGTCGGTTAGGTAAAGGATATCTTCGCCAACTGAGGGTAACGTAATGTAGCCAAGTTGCTCTGCCTCTTCAAGCAGAGTATCAGAGTAATCAAGTGTTACGGAAAGCGCGCCTAAATGCTGAGCATTAGTAACAGACCCGGTTAAGAGTATAGTAAGGCTTTCACAGCCTCCACCGTCAACGCTATCACTATAGCGTACTCTTCCCGCGTGGTCGTTTTCGTCCGGTCTGAACGAAAGCGCCTGGTCGAGCTTGCCATTTTGGCCAAGCCCATCAACGGAAATAGTCATAACAGATTTGGAGACCGTTGTTACCGAAACACCTATGTTGGCTTCTGCTTTGGCATTGCTTGAAACAATCCACGCGCTAAAACCGGATGCAATTAATGCAACCGCCATAAATAGCGCCGAAGCCACTCCTATAATTTTTCGTTTTAACGATCTTCTCGTTATTCTATTTCTAGTCACTTAATGTAACTCCTACGTACTTAATTTGCGCCTAATCTTTTAGGCATAGGGCATTTTTTGCCCTTTTAACATAATTAAAATATAATTAAATGATTTTTCTTTTGCCTTTTGCATTCTTCTAAAGTGCAAGCAACGCAATCTCTTCAAGGCTTCCCCTTGAGGGGAAGCTGTCAACGAAAGTTGACTGATGAGGTGTAGCCACTTTTAGTGGCGTTATTCCCTTTTTAACCGCAACGAGCGTTAGCGATGCAATCTCTTCAAGGCTTCCCATCGAGGGGAAGCTGTCAACGCCAGTTGACTGATGAGGTGTAGCCACTTTTAGTGGCGTTATTCCCTTTTTAACCGCAACGAGCATTAGCGATGCAATCTCTTCAACCAAGACTCTATCATTTCGCCTTACGGCTCATTCCAGAGTGACAAAACAAATTTAACCGTCATTCTGGAGCACAACTAATTATTGTCATTCTGGTGCGTTTGTAAAACGCGATAGAATCTCATTTAAGCCTTCTCCAGCGGGAGAAGGGGGACCGCTTTAGCGGTGGATGAGGTGTAGCCACTTTTAGTGGCGTTATTCCCTTTTTAACCGCAACGAGCGTTAGCGATAAAATCTCTTCAACCAAGACTCTATCATTTCGCCTTACGGCTCATTCCAGAGTGACACATAATTCACTTGTCATTCTGGAGCATTAGCGATGCAATCTCTTCAAGGCTTCCCATCGAGGGGAAGCTGTCAACGCCAGTTGACTGATGAGGTGTAGCCACTTTTAGTGGCGTTCCATCCTATTCTGTCATTCTGGAGCGTTTGCAAAAGCCAAGTAATTAAAGTAATTAAACGTGTTTTAATAAGTGTTTAATAAAATGTTTTTTTCAATCTTTTTTTCTGCCTTTTTTGGCAAAATTTTATAAGCGTTATTCAAAACTTTTTTAACAATTTTTACTTTCTTTTTGCTTTTTTAACGTTAAGTTAGGCGTATAGCGTACTTTTAACTTTTTTAATAAGGTATACGTTTTTACAAACTTTTAGCTCTTTTAAAGCGTTTTACGCGCAAGTTAACCTACTTTCAGCTTTTTTAAAGCGTTTTACGCGCAAGTTAACCTACTTTCAGCTTTTTTAAAGTGTTTTACGCGCAAGTTAACCTACTTTTAGCTTTTTTAAAGTGTTTTATCCGTTTAACTGTCATTCAAAAGCATTAGCGATGCAATCTCTTCAACCAAGACTCTATCATTTCGCCTTACGGCTCATTCCAGAGTGACACATAATTCACTTGTCATTCTGGAGCGTTTGTAAAACGCGATAGAATCTACTGTTTCCCAGTCATTCAAAAGCATTAGCGATGCAATCTCATTTAAGCCTTCTCCAGCGGGAGAAGGGGGACCGCTTTAGCGGTGGATGAGGTGTAGCTGTCAACGCCAGTTGACTGATGAGGTGTAGCCACTTTTAGTGGCGTTATTCCCTTTTTCACTCGGCAACAGCCGAATTTAACTGCAACGCCAGTTTGCACCACAATTAAAACAAAAACGGTAAAATATTAATAAAACAAAAGTTGTAATTGTTAAAAAGTTTTCTATCTGAAATAATCGCTTGCTATAAACAAAACACTTAACCGTTTTAATTACCGAGTAGCGCTTTAACCCTTTAAGCGCACCGCAAAAACCACAACAAACGTTTTTACGGTTTACGATTAAAAAACAAAGGTTTTCTTAAACAAAACTCTTATTTACCGCGCGGAGCGTGGCGTTCACGCCCCGCGGGTAATTTATATATTAAATTCAGATCGAAAAATGTAAATTTGCTTGTTAGTATTAGTTGGTAGCAGCTTCTACCGTAACTTTAACAATACTATCTTGAACTGCAGCGTTCATTTCTGTAAGGTCAGCCATGATTTGTTCAACGGTTAACGCTTGCAATGCAGCAACGGTTGTGTATTTAGAAGCAGCAAGAAGGTCATCAGTTAAGTCTGCGCCAGCTTCGTCAACACAGTCGTAATAATAGCAGGGGTTTAAACCTGCGTATAAAGCACCCCATTCAAGCACGATATCGTAATCGAACGTAGCAAACGCGGGAGCATAACCATCTTCGCCTTCTATACCTACAGAAGGAGTAACGGTATATTGCCCAGCGGGTGCATCATCTGCATTAAGAATAATGGTAGTTTCGGGTAAAACGATATAGCCGTTAGCTTCTGCAGCCCTTAACTTTTCGCCAAAGTCAATGGTTAAAGTAAGGGTATCTAAGTAATCAAGCCCGTCTACTCTACCTTTAATTTTAATGGTAAGTTTTTCGTATTCATCATCTTCTACGTTGGTTTTAACTTTACCAGTTTTATCTGTTTCCACAGGGCAGAAAGAGAATTGTTCTTTGTGAACTTGGTAAGCAACACCTTCTTCTTTATCGTTAAAGTAAGCGTTATCGTATGTAATGGTAATACTTGCGTTAGTTATGGTAGCAACGTTTACGCCGATTTCACCATCTGCTTTCGCGTTAGAAGAAACTATCCACGCAGCAAAACCGGTTGCAACCATTGCAACAGACATAAATATCGCAACGCCAAAAACTATAACTTTACGCTTAAACGAATTTCTAGTTAATTTTCTATCGTTACGTCTCATTTTTGTTTTCTCCTTGTTTTATTTTTTCCTAAGGGGAATTAGGGGTTAGGGTGTGGGAAGTATAGCCGCAATGTTTAAATGATAGCATAAATCATCAGTGGTTTCAGGTGTACCATTCATCGTAGCGTCATAAATAGCTGTTAATGTCTCTCTAGCATCTTGAGCCCAAGTCTTTGATGTTTCTGGCACAAGGTCTCCTTTATTCTTGCTATTATAGAACGTGTAAGGATTATAGTTATCTAGAACATCGTCTATGGTAGCAGAAAATTTAGTACCCCAGTCAAACACAACTTTGATATTGAAAGTTGCTTTGCCTTCACCATCAAGTTCAAACTTACCAGCTCCAGTACCAAATTGAATAGTAGCAGTTGCCTCGTATTGACCACTTGCAGTATTTAAAGCATTTGATGTACCAAGTCTTGATGAACCATCTGACGAAACAACATAAACAGAAACGGTAATATAGCCAGAATCAATAAGCCCTTTCAATTTTGCAGTATATGCATCTGATGGTTCTTCTTCAGAAGCCATTTTACCCATAAGGTCAATATTAATTGTTGCTTGCTCTATATTGTCAACCGTACATATTACTGGAACGGTAACTTCTAAAGCTTCTTCTGTTGCACGATCTGAAATAAGCCAGTCTGAATCTTTATTTGTACCATCAGAAGCGTCAAGAATTATTGACCCAGTTATAGCCCCAACTTGCATGGTTAAACCTTGTTCAGAAACGGTTGATGCAGTAATAGTTCCACTACCTTGTACATCTGCAGGTTTGTTAACGATTATCCATGCAGCGAAACCTACGCTTGCTATTGCTATGCAACTAAACATAGCTACTATCTTCATGCCTAAAGCAAATTTTCTTTTTCTATTTTTTACTGTTCTCATAATTTCAATTTCCTTTTTTTAGATTTTGTTACTACTTCGACTTTTAAATTAATCAGGATATTCAAGACCGCCTAAGTCGATTGAAGCATCAATACTAATTAGGTAAGAATAGTCTTTAGCACCTGTCACTTCGGTTTTACCAGTTGCTTGATCTAAAGTAATGCCTTTAACTAAAGAAGCGATTTCACCCAAAACGTTTAAAGCTCCCGCTTTTGCGTCTGCATCGGGATCTACTAAAGTATTGTAGAAGTTGTATGGGTTTTCTCCACCAAACGTTCCACCCCATTCAAATTCAATTTTGAAGGGAATTGAAGCAGTATCGCCAGCCTCTTGAAGTGTGCTTAGCTTTTCCCAAGGAACTACAAAAGTTAGCACGCTTTCATCAACGGCAGGAGTCTCTAAATCATCAACAAGGGGGAACGGCGTTGTCGTATTAAAGGTTTTTGTTACTTGTGTGCCAAGGGATCCTTCTGCATCGCCAATGGTAATTGTTAAAGTAACGTAACCTTTTTGGATTAAAGTTGTAAGAGCCGTGTTGTTTTCTACACTATCAACAATACCATCAAAATCAAAAGCAAACACTGCTTTCGCCTCTGTGGGAAGATTTTGGGGTTTGAACGTAAGAGTGTATTCTTCAACTAAGTCTTCAACTTCAACGTCTTCAGGCACTAACCATTTAATAGGCGCTGCTTCTCCTTTAGTAGGCCTACCAAATACAAATTCAGCTTTATAATCTGCATCATCAGCACCTAAAGTAGGGGTTGCTTTAATTTCTTTAAGTTCGGCAGAACTTGTTAAAGCAACGTTAACGGCACCGTCTACCGTTTGGTCTTCGGGTTCGTGAACAACTAACCAGCTTGCAAAACCGACGCTTGCTAACGCTAAACAGCTACATAAAGCGGCGATCTTCATGCCTAAAGCAAATTTTCTTTTTCTGTTTTTTACTGTTTTCATTTTCGATCTCCTTTAAGAAAACTTTTATTCTTTATATATAAACGGCTTGCTTACTAAAGGGCGGGTTTTTCCCTTTTTCTTCATCCGATTGCTTTCTTACCAAGTTTTTATTTTAACAAAGTAAGCTTGTTTGCCTTTGTTACTTTATATTTTAACGGCTTTAAGTTCGCGTTTTTCACCCTTACGCCAAACCTTTTCCGATTGTTTTTGTTTTTTAAGGCTTCCCCTCGAGGGGAAGCTGTCAACGAAAGTTGACTGATGAGGTGTAGCCACCTTTGTGGCGTTCTATCTTATTCGTCATTTTGTTTGTTTTTGCTTGTTGTTTGTTGTTTTTGTTTTTTTTAAGGCTTCCCCTCGAGGGGAAGCTGTCAACGAAAGTTGACTGATGAGGTGTAGCCACCTTTGTGGCGTTCTATCCTATTCGTCATTCTGTTTTTTTTGCTTGTTTTTGTTGTTTTTGTTTTTTTTAAGCCTTCTCCAGCGGGAGAAGGGGGACCGCTTTAGCGG
>JAZOCA010000158.1:0-1946 GCA_045596285.1 Christensenellaceae bacterium
TCATTAACAGATAAGGCAAGAAAGGAAATTGAAATTTATAAGCAAAGTAATCCTTCTTTATATCAAAAGCTTGATAAGCATATAGCAATGGAATCACTTGCATTCCGTTACCTATTAGTTTCCTTATATTCAAACCAATACGATCCCGCATATTTAAATTCAGTAAAGCAAACTTTTGCAACTGACATACTAAATGCAGGATTAACTTTAGTTTCAAGCACCTCTAATCAGAAAATTGAAAATCTTCTTTCACAATGGGGTGTAATGTAAAATAACGAGAGGGCTATATGCATAACTTTAATTTCGTTAAAACAAATGAACAAATAGTAAAAAGTGGAAAGAGTGAATACAAAATTTTAATAAGCGAAAGCGCAAAAAACGATTCGTATATTTCATTTGCTCTTTCCGACCTTCGTGAGAAGATTCAAGAATCTACTGGCTGCTTATTAGATATCATATATGATAGCGAAAAACAGTTAGACGGAAAGTATCTTATAATAGGCGAAACAAAACTTGCTAAAATTGAAGATTTAGGAGCTGAAAAAGCAACGCTTAAAAAGGGTGGATACGTTATTGCTACAAAAGATAAAAACGTATTTATGTGTGGCGCTAACACGGAATCTTCCATGTATGCCGTTATGACCTTTTTAAAAATAACTTTAAATTTTGAGCAGTATTTTACAAATCATTATAGTTTAAGTAAAAACGTTGAAGTTTTACCGCTTTACGATTTTAACGTTACAGACGTTCCCGATTTTGAATACCGAATGCAATCGGTAGGGTGGATAAGATATAACGATGAGAATCGCAAGCGAATGAAATGGACTAATGAAACCGATTGGATTATTCCCGTAGACGAGCAAAAAGCGGTTTGGCACAATACCTTTAACTATTTGCCACCCGCGATTTACAAGGATGAGCATCCCGATTGGTATTCGCATCCAAACGCAGATCAAATTTGTTACACGGCGCACGGAAATGAACAAGAACGAGCGAAAATGATAAACATAGTTGCCGATAGAATAATAACCTTATTCAAAATGGAAAAATATCGCAATTATAATCATATTAGCGTTTCTATTCAAGATAATCAAAACTGTTGCACTTGTGAAACCTGTTTAAAGGCAAAACAAAAATACGGCGCAGATTCCGCCGTAATGATTATGTTTTTAAACGACGTTGCAAAGGTTGTTGAAGAATGGATGCAAACGCCCGACGGCGCTTTGTATAACCGCGATTTTAGAATTTTATTCTTTGCGTATCACGCTACGAATCAACCGCCCACCGTATTTAACGAGCAAACCGGCGAATTTGAGCCAAGCGCACCCGAAGTAGTATGCCACCCGAACGTTGCCGTGTATTTTGCCGAAACTAACGGCGATTACACTTCTAATTTTCACGATAAAGGCACGGCGAACACCCAAATAGGCGAAAATATGTTGGGGTGGGGAAAATTAAGCCGTGAAATTTATTTTTGGTCATATAGCACCAATTTTAGTCACCATCTTATTCCATACAACAGTTTTGACGTTGTTCAAGAAATTTTAAAATTTGCAAAAGATCAAAACTGTAAATTCGTTATGATACAAGATCAATGGATTCAAAAGGGTGGGGAAACAGGCTTTGGTGTGTTTAAAAACTGGTTGCATTCTAAACTTGAATGGAACGTAAATGCCGACGTAGAGAGCTTGAAAAACCAATTCTTTGATAATTATTTTATGCAAGCAAGCGCCACGATGAAGAAACTTTTTGAAGAGTGGATAGAGTGGGCAAGATGGCAAAAAATACTTGGCTATGAAGGCGCGCGCTCCGTTTATTATTGGGCGTTAAGGCAGGATATGTGGCCGAAAGAAAAGCTTGAACAGTGGATAAATTACACCGAGCAAGCAAAAAAAGAAATTGAAGTAAACAAAGTAGCAGATCCCATTCTTTACGAAAAGCTTTTA
>JAZOCA010000159.1:0-27017 GCA_045596285.1 Christensenellaceae bacterium
AACTTATTGAAGATATTAAAAAGTGTTTAGATAATAACATTTATTTATCGGCTTTACTTACGGCGTTAACTCTTCCCGATATATGCGGTAGAGCAGAATTTCCCACAGATAAGCCTAGTGATAGATATATTAAATGGTATAATGAATATATAGGGCAGTATGAAACAACTAAATTTGCTGAAGATGAAGGAATGCCTTACGCCAGCGGAATAGTTATTTATAATTTGCGAAATTCGTTAATTCATTCTGGAAACCCTAATATTAATGAAAAAACCTGCGACATTCAAGAATTTGAGTTATTGATAGAAGAAAAAAATCAATTTAATATTTATGTAGGATCTTCTGGTATAGCAGAGCGGCATATGTTAGATGGTACAAAAAAAACAATTAAAAGCCTTTGTATTAACGTAAGGCAAATTTGCTTAAAACTTTGTGATATGGCAGAGTATTATTACGAAAATAACAGGGAAAAGTTTGATTTCTTTAATAGTAAATTGACTTATTGGAATCCACAAGCAAGAAAGGTGTTTTTTGGGGGAAATAAATAATCATAGTTGTAGGATGGAAAAATTTAATACATATAAAGAGTATGTGAATAAAATATATAGTATCAAAGACTCTTCGGCCTTAGAACAAGAAGAAATTAATGATTTATTTAGTTATTTATTATCCGTTCTGCCAAATAAAGGAAAGCTTTATAGATATAGAAATATCAATAACAACACTATTGATGAGCTAACTAATAAATACTTGTGGCATAGTACAGCTGATAAACTTAACGATCATACAGACGGAGCATTTTTAATTAACGTTGAAGATGAAATGCGGCAAATCATTGATTTTTTGAGTGTTCCCAAAAACCTAAAATGTTTTATTAAATGGCTTATATTAAGCGATTCAAAATTTTGTAAAAAGCTTAAGCCTGAAACAATAGATGAGTGCTATGGATATATAACTTGTACTAAAAAAGTACAAAGCATAAAATATGATAAATTAGTTAGAGATAAAAAAGCAACCAAACAGCAAGTTGAAGAATTAAAATCAATATTTAATAACTATGCTATAGATTATAAAAAAGCCGCGGAACTATTGATAACTAAATTTTATAAAGTAGGAAACATATTGCAAAGTCGTATTAGAATTTGCTCATTAACAACTGATTATAATCAAGATAGTATGTGGGCTTATTATACAAATAATCAAGGTATTTGTGTAGAATATGATTTTAGCAAAATTCCATTTGAGCATAAGAAAAAAGTATGCTTTGATTTATTGAAAGTTAAATATGGAACAAGAAAATGATTTTCTTACGTTAAGTTTCTTAAACTGTTAATAGGAAGTGGAAAAGATATTGAAAACACTTATCAAAAATTTATTGTGGAACAACTAGGCGTAAAGTCTGAAGGATGGAAATCAGAAAACGAATGGCGATTAATTACTTCTACAACAAATTGCAAAGATGGTAAAGTCTATTATGATATAATAAGCGCAATTTACATTGATTATTCAGTAATAAAACGCAATAAAACAAAAGAAATTATCAAGTTAGCGCAGGTAAACGGCTGGAAAATTTATTATAGATATTACAATGAATTGCAATCTAAATATATCTATGCTGATATTAACGAAATAAAACGTATAAAAAAGGAGAACAAAAAATGGATAGATCCGAAAAGCGTTTTGAACAAGATATAGAAAGTTTTTTAATAAGTGAAGCGGGCGGTTATGATCAGTTTTCTTACGTTAATCCCGACGGGCACAGAATACATAAATACGTTTACGATAAAGAAAGAAGTATTTATATGGAAGTGCTGGAAAACTTTATTAGGGAAACTCAACCCAAGCAATGGGCAAGATATCTTAAACTTTACGGGGAAGAAGCAACGGATAAATTATACCGCCGTTTGCAAGACTGTATTAACGAAAACGGATTGATTTACGTTTTGAAAAACGGGTTTGACGATATGGGCGTGCACCTTAACGTTTGTTATTTTAAGCCGGAATCGGAACTTAATATCACGCGAAGCGAGTTATATAACCGCAATAAATTAGGGGTAACGCGCCAGTTTGCTTACTCCACAAAAAATAATAATACCATAGATATGGTGCTTTCATTAAACGGTATTCCTATTGTTGCGCTTGAACTTAAAAACCAGTATATGGGGCAAGACGTAGAAAACGCAAAGCGTCAATTTTGCAAAGACCGCGATCCTAAAGAAGCTTGTTTTAAATTAAACAATCGTTTTTTGGTTTATTTTGCCGTTGACCTTTATGACGTTTACATGACTACCTGTTTGCAAGGCGAAAAAACTCGCTTTATGCCGTTCAACCAAGGCTCTAACGGTGCGGGCAAAATGGGCGGTAAGGGTAACCCTGCAAACCCCAACGGCTATTCAACTTCTTATTTATGGGAAGAAGTTTTGCAAAAAGATAGCCTAATGGATTTAATACATAAATTCATTTCTTTCGTTAAAGAACGTGAAGAAGTTGCCGTTAACGGCGCAATTAGAACAAAAGAAACGCAAAAACTTATTTTCCCGCGTTATCATCAATACGACGTTGTTAAAAAACTCGTTTCAGAAGTTAAAGAAGTGGGGGCAGGGGATAGTTATTTAATAGAACATTCGGCTGGTAGTGGTAAGTCTAATTCTATTGCATGGATTGCTTATCGTTTAGCATCTTTGCATGATGAAGATAATAACGCAGTGTTCGATTCGGTTATAGTTGTTACTAACCGCGTTGTTTTAGATAGTCAGCTGCAAGATACTATTAACAGTTTTGAGCACACGCCCGGGCTTGTTGAAGCGATTGATGATAAAAAGCGTTCGCGCGGGCTTACGGATGCTATTAACGATAAAAAACGTATTATTATTTGTACTATACAAAAATTCTTGTTCGCCTATAAAGATTTCGATAACTTAAAAGGGCGCAAGTTTGCTATTATCATAGATGAAGCACACCAAGGGCAATCGGGCGAAAGCGCGCGAACCCTTCGCCGTTCTTTAATTGATTTAGATAAGGCTCTTAAAGATTACGCAGAAGAAGAAGGCGTTGATGAAAGTGAAATTGATATTTCTTCAGAAGTTGTTCTTGCTATGATTGGGCAGGGAAAACATGATAACCAGTCTTTCTTTGCATTTACTGCTACACCGACGAATAAAACGCTTGAATTGTTTGGTACGTATAATTATGAAAATAAGAGATTTGAGCCCTTCCACGTTTATTCTATGCAACAGGCTATTGAAGAAGGCTTTATTTTAGACGTGCTTGCTAATTACACAACCATTAAAGAAGCCTTTAAACTTGTTAAAGTTTCGCAAGATAACCCCGAACTTGTTGAAGGTCCTGCGCTTAAAATTTTAGTTCGTTATTATCGTGAACATGGCCACACAATTAGCGATAAAACGGAAATGATAATGTCTAACTTTGTTGAAAATGGGCGTTTTCAAATCGACGGCAAGGGCAAGGCAATGGTTATTGCCGACAGTCGCGCTAATGCGGTTAGATATTATTTCGCAATTAAAGAATATATAAAAAATCATCCTACAGAATGTGAAGGATGTGGTGTTTTAGTTGCCTTTTCTGGAACTGTTAAACTAGATGAAGTTGAATATACGGAAGCATCTTTGAACGTGGATGAAGACGGAATGCCTATCACTTCAGATAAGAAATTTAGAAAGGCTTTTCGCAGTTCCAAGTATAATATACTTGTTGTTGCTAATAAGTACCAAACGGGTTTTGATGAGCCTTTACTTCATTCAATGTACGTTGATAAAAAACTTAAAGGTGTTAACGCCGTTCAAACGCTTTCACGCCTTAACAGAACTTGCCGTGGAAAACAGTCTACCTTTGTTTTGGACTTTGTTAACACTGATGATGAAATTAAAAAGAGTTTTCAGCCGTTCTATACCGTTACTTTCTTGGATGGCAGAACGGATTATAATAAACTTTATGGTTTTAGAAAGAAAATTCAAGATTTTGGGCTTTATAACAGCCAAGACGTTGATGATTATTATAAGTTCATGTCTGCGCATGGGGGCTCAAAACAGGATGAAGTCGCACTTGGAAAACTTAGCAGTTTGTTAAAACCTATTATAGAACGTTATAACGACCTTGGTTCAGATGAAGCCCGTTTTAGTGCGCGTATGGCTATTAGAAACTTCGTAAAATCCTATGCTTATATTACTCAAATGATACGGATTCATGATGAAGAATTGTTTAAAGAATACGTTTTTGCGTGTAATTTACTGCCTTTACTTCCCATTGGTAAAATTGTAATTCAAGACTTCTTAGAAAAAGTTCAGCTAGAATATACTTCGCTTAAAGAATCTTTTAGCGGTGCTATCGTGCTTGATAAGAAGGACGCAAGTCTTAGCGTTTCAGGTGAAAAAGTAAAGGTTAAATTGCATAAGAAAGATACTTTGCAAAATATTATAGATAAAGTTAACGAGCGTTTTGATGGGGAGTTTACAGAAGGCGATCGTGTTATTATCGAAAGCATTTTCCAAATGTTTATGAGCGATAAGGAAGTTAAAAAATATAAACGTTATGCAAAAGACTCAACACCAGAAATGTTTGTTAAATCACTTTTTCCAGATAAGTTTAAGGAAATTGCAACCCAGTGTTGTATAGACAATGCGGATTCTTACAGAAAATTGTTCGCAGATACTGAATTTTATCAAAAGGTTATGGAAGCAATGGCTAAAGAATTATATAAGGTTTTAAGAAGGGATTAATTCTAAAACTGCCGTTAATCGACCTATATCGGCACTTTTTTAAAAATAACATATAAAAATAAATAGACACGTCATGATAGAATTCTCTAAAACGACGTGTCTATTTGTTTGTGGTGTGATTTAATAAAATAAGAATTTTACTATTTGTAAATAAAAATTTCAACTCAATAAAATACGCGCTTACACAAATAAAAAAGTCTTGCTAATCGTGTTATAGCAAGACTTTTTGTGTTTTTAGTTAAGTTTTAATTGAATTACTTAGAAGCTTCTTCAACAGCAACTGCAACTGCAACGGTAGCACCAACCATGGGGTTGTTACCCATACCGATAAGGCCCATCATTTCTACGTGAGCGGGAACTGAAGAAGAACCTGCGAATTGAGCGTCGCCGTGCATTCTACCCATAGTGTCTGTCATGCCGTAAGAAGCGGGGCCTGCAGCCATGTTATCTGGGTGAAGAGTTCTACCGGTACCGCCGCCTGAAGCAACAGAGAAGTATTCCTTGCTGTTTTCATTGCACCATTTTTTGTAAGTGCCAGCAACTGTGTGTTGGAATCTGGTGGGGTTGGGAGAGTTACCGGTGATAGAAACGCCAACTTTTTCAAGTTTCATAATAGCAACACCTTCGGGAACGTTATCAGCGCCGTAGCATTTAGCGTTCGCTCTAGGACCGTCTGAATATGCTTTTTCGTAAACAACTTCAACGGTTTCGGTGTAAGGATCGAATTTGGTTTCTACGTAAGTAAAGCCGTTGATACGAGAAATGATCATAGCGGCGTCTTTACCTAAACCGTTAAGGATAACTCTTAAGGGTTTAACTCTTACCTTGTTAGCGTTAAGAGCGATTTTAATAGCGCCTTCTGCAGCCGCGAATGATTCGTGACCTGCAAGGAAGCAGAAACAATCTGTTTCTTCGCTTAAAAGCATTTTGCCAAGGTTACCGTGACCAAGACCAACTTTTCTGTTTTCTGCAACAGAGCCGGGGATACAGAAAGACTGTAAGCCGATACCGATAGCAGCAGCAGCGTCAGCAGCCTTTACGCAACCTTTCTTAATAGCGATAGCAGCGCCTACGGTGTAAGCCCAAACTGCGTTTTCAAAACAAATAGGTTGAGTTTCGCGAACGATCTTATCGCAGTCAATACCTTTTGCAAGGCAGATTTCTTTACATTCTTCAACTGAAGAGATGCCGTATTCTTTTAAAGTAGCGTTGATTTTATCAATACGTCTTTCGTAACTTTCAAATAATGCCATGACTTAATACCTCCTTATTCGTGGCGGGGGTCGATGTACTTATAAGCGCCATCGAATCTGCCGTAAGTGCCACGAGCCTTTTTATAAGCTTCGTTGGGTTCTAAACCTTGTTTAATAAAGTCAGTCATTTTGCCGAGTGATACGAATTCGTAACCGGTGATTTGCATATCTTGGTCTAAAGCAAGGCGAGTAACGTAGCCTTCTGCCATTTCAAGATATCTTGCGCCTTTAAGCTTTGTGCCGTACATAGTACCAACTTGTGAACGTAAACCTTTACCTAAGTCTTCAAGACCAGCACCGATGGGTAGACCGTCTTCAGAGAAAGCAGATTGAGTTCTACCGTAAACGATTTGAAGGAAAAGTTCGCGCATTGCGGTGTTGATAGCGTCGCAAACAAGGTCGGTGTTAAGTGCTTCTAAAATAGTTTTACCGGGAAGGATTTCAGAAGCCATAGCGGCAGAGTGAGTCATACCTGAACAACCGATGGTTTCAACGAGCGCTTCTTCAATAACGCCGTTTTTAACGTTTAAAGTAAGCTTGCATGCGCCTTGTTGGGGAGCACACCAGCCGATGCCGTGTGTAAGTCCGCATATGTCTTTGATTTCGCGTGATTGTACCCATTTGCCTTCTTCAGGAATAGGTGCGGGACCGTGGTTAGGACCTTGCTTTACGCAAACCATATGTTCGACTTCTTTGGAATAATGCATAATTTTATCCTCCGATATATGGATTTTTGTTTTAACTAAAGGTAATTATAGCATAAATTTTAGGAATTTACAATATTTTTTTTTAGTTTTTTATTATTTTTTTGTAAAAAATAAAAAGAGAGCGAGTAAATGCAAAATACAAAATATAAAATGCAAAAATATAAAATGAGGGCTAATTTTATAAAAAAGTCTGCGTATAGGTCGATTAACGGGCGTTTTTGCGATAAAAATGCAAAACGCTTTTCACTTGTTATTCTAAAACATACGCAATCTACGATAGAATCCTTATAAGTAATGGTAAAAATCAATAGTTTAAGGGGATGGGAATTTCGCTAACGCTACCTTTCAGCATGACGCAAATTAAATGTAAAATGCAAAATATAAAACGCAAAGTGAGATATTTCGACTGCGCTTTACTACGCCCAACATGACAATTAAATGCAAAATATAAAATGCAAAGTGCGAATCAAGACGAATTTAATAAAAAGTCTGCGTATAGGTCGATTAACGCATATTTTTATGATTAAAACAACTTAACAAACGGGCGTTTTGCGTGAAAAAATAACTTAAAAATAAAAAAAGGTGAATAACAAAAATTTATTCACCTTTTATTTTTTCTTGCTTGCGGTAATCCTTGGGGTTAACGCCCGTTCTTGATACGAAGAACTTGTTAAAAATGGAATAATCGTTAAAACCGCATTGATAAGAAATATCTTTAATTGGTAGAGTTGTTTTAACGAGCAACTGTTTTGCGTAGTCTATACGCTTGTTCATAACGTAACCTTTAGGTGAAAAGCCTGTGTATTCTTTGAACAGTTCGCGAAAGCGTGAAACGGAATAACCTGCGGAGTCGGCTAAATCTTTAATTTGTAAATCGGTGGCAAAATAGTCGTCTATATAGCGTTTAATATATTTCATGGGGTTAAACTGACTGCTTTGCGGTTTGTTGTTATAATTTCGCTGAATTTCAACTAAAAGTTGTGTTAAGTGCGCTTCTATATTCTTGTTAAAGAAGGGCTTTTTATGTGTGTATTCCTCTGCTATTTTTTGAATAAAAGTAAGAATAGAAAGGTCATAATCCACGTATTGTTTTGCTTCTAAAACGAGCGGAAAATCTTCCGCATCAAAGCCGATGGCAATTAAGCTTGAAGGGGATTGGTGGTTTTCGTCGTGCAGAGTGCCGGGCGGGAACAAAACGAAAGAGTTGCTTTCCAGATTAAAAACGTCTTGAGTTTTAGCGTTTTGAATATAAACGATTTGCTCTTCTTGTCCGTAGGGAAGCCCAGAGGGGCTTTTGCCGTATTTAGAGTATAAGTTCCCTTTAATATAGTAAATTAATTCCCACGATTTGTGAACGTGAGGCAGAACGGTTATAGCTTTAGAATAAGTGTTAACGTGTAAAAACTTAAGTTTCATCTTTTTTTCCTCCGTTTTCCTCATTATATAATAATTATTATCGCTTGTCAATACCTAAATTACAAAAATGTAATTAAAAAATCGGCGAAAATATCATTTTTTTAATTTATTTAACCATTGATATTGTTATTGCAATTTTGTATAATAAAAGCAATAAGGAGGCTTATAAATGAAAACTGTAAATTTATACGGCGTAAATCCACCAGTTCAACCTAAAAAAAGAAAGGCAAAATGGGTTACAAGGGATTACGTTTTATTTTCTATCGCAAGCCTTGGCGCGTTGTTTTTAGCAGTTTTTGCTTACGTGCCGATGTTTGGTATAATAATAGCGTTTAAAGACGATTCCATGTTTTTTAACATATTTGAAGTTATTTTATACGGAGATTTCGTTGGTTTTGCAAACTTTAAAGAGTTCTTTATGGACCAAAAGTTTTGGTCGGTTATAACTAACACGCTTGGCTTAAATTTATTTATGTTACTAATAAACTTTCCCGCTCCTATACTGTTTGCTTTACTTTTAAACGAAATAATACACAGTAAATACAAAAAGTTAATTCAAACTATGTCTATATTTCCGCACTTTATTTCGTGGGTAGTTTTCGGCGGTTTGGTAATAGCGCTTGCAGATATGTCTACCGGTGTTATAAACCCCATACTTTATTGGTTGGGCATAGGGTCTAGTGACGATCCAATAAACCTTCTTACCGCAGATTACTTTTGGGGGCTAATGATAGTCGTTTCTATGATAAAAGGCGTAGGTTGGGGATCGGTTATTTACTTAGCGGCAATAACTGCAATAAACCCGGAAATATACGAAGCGGCAAAATTAGACGGCGCGAATAGATTACATTGTGCAATAAATATAACTCTTCCATCAATTGCGCCCACGATAACAGTTTTCTTACTGTTGAATATTTCAAACTTATTATCTAATAATTTTGAACAGTTTTACGTTCTTCAAAACCCTGCAAATATCAAAAAGAGCGAAGTGCTTTCCACTTACATATATCAAAAAGGTATGTTAGACCGTGAATATGCATACACGACGGCTATGGGGTTCTTTGAATCTTGCGTAGGGCTAATATTGATGTTTACCGCAAACACCATATCAAGAAAAACGGCAGGAAGGGGGTTATTCGGTAATGAAAACTAATAAACCCAGAAAATTAAACCGAATGATGTGGTTTGACTACGTAAACTATATTTTCTTATTCCTTTGCGTAGTATTGATGATTTACCCCTTTATATTCGTTCTTGGCGGGTCTTTTTCCGACGGGCAAGACTATATGAACGGCGGTGTGTGGTTAGTGCCACGCGTTTGGACTTTGGCAAACTATGAAGTTATCGTATCAGACAGTTTATTATGGACTGCGTATAAAAACACGATTATAAGAACGGTATTCGGCTCGCTTGCATCACTTATTTTTACTTCACTCGTAGCATATGCAATGAGTAGAAAAGAGTTAAAGGGCAGAAGCTTTTTCCAAATTTTTAACCTAATAACAATGTTCTTTGGCGGCGGGTTGATTCCTTTCTTCGCGCTAATAAACATATTAAACTTATACGACACCTTTTGGGTATACATTATTCCCGCGCTTTATTCTGTTTACAATATGATAGTATTATCTAACGGCTATGGCTCTATAAGTGAAGAACTTCACGAATCGGCGGTTATAGACGGAGCTGGCGAACTTCGTATTTGGGCAATGATTTATCTTCCCTTAAACATGGCGGTTCACGCAACCGTTCTGTTATGGCTAGCGGTTGGTAACTGGAATGCATATTACGGAACTATGATTTATACCCGCGGTGGTGAAAAGGTAATTTTATTGCAATACTACCTAATGGGTGTTATAAACAAGGCGAGTTACACACCTGAAGTAGGTGGCGAAATTTTAGAAAAAGTTACCTCTAAAACAGTAGGTTACGCCGCTATAGTAATAGCAATACTTCCCGTTTTATTCGTATATCCCTTCCTTTCAAGATTTTTCACCAAAGGGGTAGCGGTAGGTTCTTTAAAGGGCTAAAAGGCAATAAAACGCAATAGCGTTTAGCATATTTTAAAATAAATAAGGAGAGAAAAATGAAAAACACAATTATTAAAATCGTTGCTATCGTAGTAGCGGTAGCAATCGTAGTAACGGGCGCAGTTTTAATTTTTAAAAATTGCAAGCCAGAGGGCATCGTTCCCGGTGGCGGTATTACTTATCCCGAATATCCCAATGCTTCTGCAGATAGCGATAGCTGGACTCAATGGGATGAAAACGATAAGGTTACAATCACTTGGTACGTTGACCTTGCTGGTTGGAATAATAACGCAAGTTCACTTATCAGTAAAGAAATTTACAAGAAAACGGGCGTAAACGTAGTGTTTGAAACACCTGCCAGCGCAGACGGTGCGAAACTTTCTACCATGATGCAAACGAACACTTTTACAGACGTTATTTCTATTGCTGCGAACACGCAAGAAAGAATTAAACTTGCAGAATCAAAGAAATACATCTATCCTATTCAAGAACTTGCAAAGCGTTGGGCCCCCACTTTATTAAACAGACTTAACGAAGAAATGGCTCAAATGTATGCTGCATCAGACGGAAATCTTTACGGTATCCCCAACCACTTCTATTCTACTGCAGAAGTTAAAGAATTTAACGATATGGGTTATGCACTTCTTTCAAACGGCGGTATAGTAGCAAGAAAGGACTACTTAGATGCATATCACGAAGCAATGCGCGCTCAAGATGCAAATTGGGATCCCGCAACGGTATGCACACCCCAAGGCGTTTTAGAAATGTGTCTTTGGGTAAAACAACGTTATTCTCTTAAAAACGATAACCCCACGGTATGTCTTTCACCCTTCGAATCACACAGAACGACCGGTAGCGTAGGTTTACGTTGGCTTATGGAATATTTTTCAGTTCCCGAAGAAGATGAAAACGGTAATTACGTTTACCAATACGCTCAACCTGAATTTGAAGAAATGATGGTATGGCTTAACACCCTTTATAACAACGGTCTTATGACTTCGGGTAACCTTACCGCATCTGCTTCACAAATAGGTACTTATATTCAAAACGGTTTACCCTTTATTTACATCGGCTCACCCCAAGATATGTCAAGTTATTTTAAGAACTGGAGTTTAAAGAAGGGTGCAGACGGCACTTTTAACTACGAAGGAAAACAATACGTTCCCATTATTTTCGGTAACTCAAAAGGCGTAGTTCCCCAAATTTCTGTAACGGGTAACTCTTATATGTTCTCTATGATTACCAACAAGTGCGCTCGTCCTGACCGTGTAATTCAACTTTTCGACTATTTATACAGCGAAGAAGGACAAAGATTGCTTGCATACGGCGTTGAAGCAACGGATGCTGATTCTGAAGAAGGCACTTTCTATTATACCGTTCGTCCGGGTGAAACCACCGTTATTAACGGCAAAGAAGTAGTTGCTAAATACGGTCAAATTGAATACACGAACAAGGTTAAACGCGAATTTAACGCAAGCCAAACCGCGCAATACGGCTTCTTTAACCCCAACGTTTTATATAACCCCATGTTCGTATTCTTATCTTCAGCAAAAGGCGGGGCGTATAACACCTATATCAACTACGTAACGTATAACTTAAAAGCAGGGCTTATACCTTATACTTACAGTTACCGTCCTTTTGAATTTGAATTAGATCCTACCAGAGAAAACTATAATACGGTAGTAAATATTCAAAACAACTTAAGATTGCTTTGGAACGAATATTATGCGGAAATTATTTGTTCTGAAGATGCAGAAATGGCAAGACTTATAGTTCAAGAAACTTTACAGGCGGCAGAAAGAAAGGGTTATAAAACCTTTATTGAAGCGAGAAATGCAAGTTTCCAAAAACATAAACAAAATCTTGGAATAACCTACGCTTGGCCTATCAACGATCCTAACTCTAAATATCAAGATCTTGAATTTACAAGCATTTACGGTGATTATTCTTACAATAAAGAAGTTCCCTCAGACGTTGAATACAAGTAATAAGGAAATTTTTATATGTTAAAAGTAATTATAGATACCGATATTGGTGACGATATCGACGACGCGTTCGCCTTGCTTTGCGCGCTCGCGAATCCGGAATTTGATATTTTGGGTATTACCACGGTGTTTAAGAACACCCCCCAACGCGCTAAAATAGTAGAGGATATTTTAAAAAGCGTGGGTAGGGAAGATATCCCCGTTTTTGCGGGGATAGAAGTTCCGCTAACGGGCAACGTTATTAAGTGGGATTACGAAAATTACGGTAGCGACGGAAAGGTTAGAGTTCATCATTACCGTGAAGATATGAGTGATTATACTTATAACGAAGGTAGCGCGGTAGATTTTATTTTAGAAACCGCAAAAAAATACCCAAATGAAGTAACGCTTATTGCGTTAGCACCCTTTACTAATATAGGTGAAGCGTGCAAAAAAGATCCTAAAGCCTTTGCCTTATTAAAAGAAGCGTATATAATGGCAGGTCAACCATTTACCGAATACGCAGAGTGGAACGTTAGGGTAGATCCTTATTCTGCTAAAACGTTTTTTGAAAGCGGAATAGATATAACTTGCTACCCCCTTAACGTAACTACTAAATGTAAACTTTACGAAAAGGAAATAGAAAGGGTATATTCAATAGAAACCCCCACGGTTAAAAACGTTGCCAACATGATGCGCGTTTGGATAGAAAGCAATAATCCCAGCGGGGAACTAAAAAGATACCCAACTATGCACGATCCCCTTTGTGTGATAGGAGTTACCAAGCCCGAAGTTTGTTCTTACGAGCAAATGGAAGTTAAAGTAATCACCGAAGAAGGGCAGGATTTTGGCAAAACTAAAAGATTAAGCGGTGGGGCTTTAATGAAAATAGCAACCGAAGTAGACGTTGACGCTTTCTTTGAAGGATATTTTACCGCTCTTGAAAAATAATGATAAAATAGGAGAAGATTATGAAAAAACTTATTAAAGCAGTTCTTAGTTTAAGTATTTGCTTTGCGGTGCTTTTCTCTTGTTTTACCTTTAATTCGGTATCTGCGCAAGATAACCCAAACGGCGCGCCCTTAACCTTAGAACTTAAAGACGTTCAAGGATCTGGCGCAGATTATATCGAATTAGATCTTGGTAAACTTGAAATAAGCGGAACGCACTTAGGTTTAAGAGTAAATCCCGTTTATGCAATAGACCAAAACGGCGGTAAGCCAAAGTGGTCTATGTTTAGAATTATTCTTACCGATAGCGAAGGAAATACTTATAATACCGATAGTTTCCAAGGGGCAAGCACCACGATGCCCGGCGTTTCTATGGACGGAACGAGGGTAGATATCACTTGGATGTATAACTATATTTGGCCCTTACAAGGTTTTTACGGAACGGTGTATTTACCTTGGGCAAAACTTAACGGCGGTAGCGACGCAGATCCTACGAAAGCCCCCAAGGATATAGTAAAAATACGTATTCAACATAACTCTGACTACGTAACCGCAAGAAGAGAAATGTTAGCGCACTTCTTCTGTTTAACGGACGCTACTTTAACTGAAAAGAATCAGTCTCTTTCTATTGGCGACGTCAGAGTGCTAGAAACTTTTGAAGCAAACTCAGTTGGCGTTCAGGAAAATCTAATTTACGATTTTGCTAATGCAGATTTAGAAAATGCCGTTTGGAGCACTAATAAGGCAATGAACGCAAGATTTGCAAATAGCGAAGAAGAAACAAAAATTCAAGAAACTTTTGAAAATATGGCTAAATCTTCATGGGAAAGCAACTTCTCTACTAGCGGTCAACCCTTTGAATTTACCCCCGAAACAAACGAAACGGGGCGTATGCTAAAATGGACTTACGGCAGTTATTACGATGAATACGTTCCCACGGCTAACTCTTACGGCTCTCTTACAGTTTCACTTTCTAACGACGAAAGCGCGTTTACGGACGCCAAGGGCTTAACCCTTTGGGTTCACAACCCCCAACCTTATTATATCAGTTTTAACCTTGAATTTGGAGAACAGGAAGACGGTGGGTTAGAAAGATGGAATCTTAACACGCCAACCTATGCAACCTTGTATTTTTACGATGAAGTAACGGGCGAAGAATTCTCTATGCCTACCTTACACGTTGCGTATATTCCAGCAAACTTCAAAGGTTGGGTAAGAATACCTTTCTCTAACTATACAGTTCCTTCTTGGAGTGCTGCAAATGCATATAGTGACGGGGTTTATGAACCCGATGCTCAACACCCCGCAATTTATATCACCAGCCAATTCGAACTAAACGATAACGTAGTTATGTATTTCGATAATATCGGCGTTTATTACAACGATTTTGAAGTTGGCACGCTATTTGATAGAAAACTTCCCAGTATTGCGGATTGTTTAAAGGGGGAATAACATGAAAAAGAAAATTTTAATTATAGTTATTTCCGCAGTTTTAGTAGTAGCGCTTGGCGTAACCGGTCTGTTGATTTTTTTAAAAAAGCCTGATAATTCTACCGAAGTTCCCAAGGGAAAAGATAAACCTTTAACGGGTATTGACGCATGCTTTACCGAAGATATGAACTACTATAACGAATCACCTTCAGTAGTTCGCGTAGGTGGAGAGCAATATATGTTCTACACCCGCAACGAAGTGGCAAAAGATAACACAACTTCTACTATTTTCGTTCGTAAAGCAACTTTCGAAAACGGTAAATGGGTTTACGGTGATCCCGTAAAAGCACTTTCCCGCACGACAGATTCTTGGGATAGCGCCGCTATTTTTGCAGCAGACGTTATCAAGGGTGAATTTAAGTATAAAGGCGAAACTTATACTTATCTTATGGCTTATAACGGCTCTAAGAAAACTAACAGAAATAACGCTCAAATAGGCTTTGCCGTTTCTAACAAAATAGACGGTGAATATATAAGAGTGGGAACTAACCCCATTATAGAATACGATAAAACCACGCAAACACCCGTTGGTCTTACCAACTATAAAGGCGTTGTAGAACCTTCTTTAGTAAGTTACGATACGAAGGGTAAATTAACCGTATTTTATACCTTCTACGGAAAATTTAACAGCAGTTACGCAATTCAAATGGACTGTTCGGATTTAGAACATATAGTAATGAGCGGTCGCATGAAGATTAACGTAAGCGGTATTACGGATGGTTATGAAAATACCACCTTATACGGCGGTGATTATTCTTACAACCCCGACGACGGCACTTACGTAGTATGCCGTAACTACGGTGGCGCGGTAAGCGGTCTTCCTTCCGTTTCTGAAGCAATTCAAGTGGTAACCTGTAAGGGTAGCGAAATGTTTAAGGTAAACGATAACGCGCCTAACGAAACACCCACTCCCGTTTGGAAACTTTATAACTCTGCAAGAAGACGTATAAGCGCTATTCATACCGCGGTAGACGATATTAACGATTTAAGCCGTTCAAACGGTTACAAACGTATTTACAACGCTTGTATCGCAAGCGACGAATACGGCTATATTCTATCTACCAGAAGCGTAGAAATTTATTTTACCAGCTCGGCAGTTAGCGGTGACGACGGTTTAACCGGTGATGAATACTTATTCACACCTATGATTCACGAATATCTTTTACAAAGGAGTTAAGTTATGAAAAGAGTATTAAAACTTTTAATTTGTTTAGTTGCCTTTTTAATTACGGCATCTCCCTTAAAGATAAATTCCGTATCGGCAGAAAAATCTTATTCAGATATGCAAAACTTAGGTAATTTCAATGCTTTTTGGACAAACTGGGAAGGTGTAGAAAACACACCCTTAGCAAGTGGAGCAAGTGAAACTTATAAGGTTTCAGATAGACATTGGGCAGGTATTCCTTCAGTATGCTTAACCGAAGGCGGAAGACTTTGGTGCGGTTTTATGACCGGCGGTGCAGATGAACCCGATCCGCTAAACTATAACGCCTTTCATTATAGCGACGACGGCGGTGTAACTTGGTCTGAAGAAAGTTTGGTTATCGACCACGTAGACGAAACTAAAGGTATTTATCAACCCCATATTTTTATGGTAGACGGCGTTATGCATATTTGGCTTAACCACGGCGGTCAAAACGTTATTAAGGTAGATAATCCAGACTGTGAAAATCCTTCCGAAAACTTGCATTTAACAAAGGCTACTAAGGTTTTAAACTACAACGCGGCGCACCGCCCCTTGCAGTTAAGCGATAAGTGGGAAAATATTTGGCTGTTCTCTGCAGAAAACTCAACCTCTCCCCAAAACATGATATTTGCTTCTACAAACGCTATGAAGTGGGAACATTATTCTTCAATCACTTCAACCAACGGCAACCGCAATTGGTGGGAAGGTCAGATTTGTGAAACGGCAGACGGAACTTTAATATTTAGCACCCGTATAGAAAACGGCGCAGATAACGGTATTCAACTTGCTTACTCTTACGACGGCGCGGAAACTTGGACTAACTGTGAAGCGAACAACGGCTTACCCTTCGTTGCATACAGCAACAAGAGCCATATGCAACTTTTAGATAGTGGTAATCTTATATTTATAGTTGCAAGTTCTGATAAAGCAAGAGAGAACCTAACCGTATATTTAAGTGAAGATAACGGTAAAACTTGGCCTTACAGTTTAAGTTTAGATTCCCGTTATCACTTAGGTAACTGGTTTGGTTGCGGTTATCCGGAAGCAGCGAACTTACAGGGCGAAAACGGCGAAATCTATATCGTATGGGACGCGCGCATAAGCTTTAACGAAATAGGTTGTGCAAAAATTACCGAAGCCGATATTAAGGCGGGTAAAATAGTAACACAAGGTTGTTATACTTATAACAACGTAAACCGTAACGCAAACTTCTTGGGTTCTGTTGCCGACGATTTAGACGGTAGAACTACTCAAATAGAAGAAATTAAGGTTAAGAAGGGCACTACGCTTGCAGAAGTTCAAGCACAATTACCTTCTTCGGTTACAGCTATACACAACGACCAACAAATCACCATGACGGGTATGTGGGTTTGCCCCAACTACTTCAACGGCGAAAAAGCAGGTAGATACACTTTCCGTTTCGATACCCCCGATCTTCCCTATAACACGGGTGACAGTTACGGTTATTTAACCGTTAACGTTTGGGTAGAAGAGGATTCATCCGTTATCGGTGGCGGTGGCGAAGAAGGCTGTAAATCTTCGGTTTCATGCACTATGCCTATGCTTACATTGCTTGGCATATCTGCTTTAAAAATAATAAAAGATAAGGAGAAACAAAATGAAAAGTAAAAGCATCAAACTTTTATCCGTTATAATGGGTATTGCTTTAGCGTTTGCATTTATAGCAATGCTTCCTGTAACGGTTAAGCAAGCAAAAGCTGCTTCCACTCACAACGTGGTAATCAGCGGTGAAGACTTTGGCGAAGGTTCTTATGCAGTATCTTCAAGCACCGGCGCGGAAGGCGGTATGCAATACGACTTTAAAGAAGGCGCAACTGTTGCATTAAGCGGTAAAGCAGGTTTTGCATTAAGAATTAAGAACCTTAACAATGAAGTTATCAACATCAAACAATTCCGCTTTTACGTAAAAGGCAGCAACTTAGTATATTCAACCTATAATTCAACCTTTACGTGCTTATGGGCAAACGGTGAATTAACCACCACCAATCACGGTGCTCGTTATGCTGTAATTCCCGCTAATTTCGACGGTTGGTTATTAATTCCTTTCACCGAAATGAACTACTTACGCGCAAGCGCTGCAGGTAGCGACTGGGTATGGAATCAAAACACTCACTTAAGCGCTAGCGGAACTGGCGACTTAGCGCTTCCCACAGGCGAAATTTATAGAATCGGTTACTATACTTTAGCAGGAACTTGCAACAAAGAATTAGTTGTTGGTGAACACGCTACTTACACCGAAACTATGGAAGGTTACGCTATTGACGAAGGTATTTACGCAGACTTAAATACTCTTGTTAAACCCGGCTCAGAACCCCTTATGAATATCGACTACGTTTACGGTATGAACGTTACCACCGCATCAAGCGAAAACGCAACCGTAGAAGCTAAAGAAGTATATCTTCCTTACGGTTATTCAACCACTCTTTCTGCAGAAATTGCAAGCGGTTATTCACTTCAAAAAGTAACCCTTAAAACTGCAAGCGGTGCATCTACTTCTTCAAGAAGTTTAACCGTAACCAACAACCTTAAACTTAAAGCAAGAGAAGATGCTGTTGCAACCGTATACGCAACTAATTCAATTTTAATCGACGAATTAGATTCTACCGCTTTAGTAATGGATCCCGATAAAGGAACTGCAAGCGGTGCAAACTACGGTGGTCAAATCAATATTCAAAACCAACTTGCTACTGCCGGACAAGACGGTATCGCAATTCGCGTTCGCAATACTTATTCAACCGAATACGAAATCAACACGATCTACTTAAATACAGTAGGTAATCATCAATGGTCTTTAGTAAACTCTGTAGTTACTTACGTTGGTTTAGATGGAACAGTAACCACCTATTGCCGTGGAACGGGTGCAGACGTTAAATACAGAAACACCAGAATTCCCGCTAACTTCGACGGTTACATGGTAATTCCTTTTAGTGAAATAGTTAGAACCCGCGTAGACGGAACTTACGATTGGACAAGAAACGAAGCGTTTAAATTAGTAAAAGATAGCGAAGATCCCATCCTTGCATATCCCAACACTAATTTATTAGGTATTCACATTTACATGGCAACTTCATTTAATAGCGTGGGCGCAAACGAAATTATTCTTGGCGACCTTTACACTTACACGGGCGAAGCGGCAACCTTTAACGCAACTGCTCGCAGTGAATTTGCTCAAGATACCAGATGTGTCGCAGGCAATAACGGTTACTTAAACTTCACGGCATTCCCCGAAGCAAAAGCCACCGTTAAAGTTCAAATCAACGGCGTAGACGGCGTTAAAACCCCCGAAATGGAACTTGCAGGCGCTAAAGAAGAATATACTTTGGGTTACGGCGAAGCAATCGTTTTCAACCCCGTTATGGATACTAAGTATTCTTTCGCAGGTTTAGAAATCACAAAGGGTGACGACGTTACTATCGGTTCTTCAACCACCTACGTTAACTTAGATAAGGCTGGCGGTTTGGTAACCGTAAACTTCCTTGCTAACGAAACCACAAGCTTTACTTTAAGCGAAGAAACTATCGACTTAACCGATAAAGCAGGTATTAAAGTAAGCGTTAACAACACTACTGAAAAAACTTTAGAATATTCTATCATTATCACGGATGGAACTTTAAACTTTATCGCATCAAACTCTGCAGGTTTAGAAAGCGTAGGTGGCGTAGTTAAATTTGCTAACGTATTCGCTATTCCCGCTGGCTTTGCAGGCGACGTTTATATTCCTTTCAACGTATATCGCGGTGCATATGGCACACCCCAATACGCACCTTTCAACTATGCAGAAGGCGCTAAGCCTAACTCTGTAAGCGGTAAAATTTTCATCAACTGCGCAAGCGGACACACTAACGACGAACTTCTTGCTATATTTAGCGGTTGGGAATACGTAACCGAACTTCCCGCAGTAACCCCCGCATCAAGCGAAAATGCTAACCTTTACGTTGAAGGCGAAGCAGATTTCGTTGACGGTGCTTTAGTAGACGTTACTTTAACGGATGAAGCAGGTAACGCAGGTAACGCTTCAAGAAGCCACGCCGTAAGATTCTCTGTTGCTGATTTAGCAATTTCTTTCGACGTTGCAGGTATGGCTATCCGCGTTAAGAACACCACGGGTGCAGATTTCGGTATTAGATCTTACTTTACTACTATGGCAAACGTTATTTTCGTGCCTCAAGCAGCGAACACCTTCACTTTAATTGATGCAGAAGGCAACGTTACCGAATGTAGCCACAGTAACAGAAATGTTATCATCCCCGCAGGATTTGACGGAACTATCGTTATTTCATTTGCAGAATTTGCAAACGACGTTCTTCCTTCAGGTTTAACCCAAAACGTAGATCGTAGCGCGCACGTTTTACAATTTATCGATTTATATACGGCAGGCACTCAAGGCAACGGCGTATTATTCGCTAAAGACGTAGCGTTTATTGCATACGATGGTAGCGTAAATATGATGTCTGCTTTCGCTAACGCAGGAGTTCACCCCAGAATGGGCGAAGTAGAAGTTGCTAAAATAGTTGCTAAACAAATTGCCGTTTCTTCAGAAGAAGTTACTTTATCTAAAGAAAGCATTATCTTCGGTTCAAACGAAATTACTTTATATCCCACTCTTGGCAAAGTTATTACCGCAGTAGAATCAACCGAATTTATCTCTGCTAGCGTTAATGCAGACGGAACTTGGACTTTAACCGTTAACTATCCTTACACTTATGAAGGTGAATTCGTTGTTAACGCAACAGTTGCAGAAGAATTAAAAGTTGCTCTTACTGCAGGCGAAAACGGCGTCGTATATTACAACGGTTTTGCAGTAGAATCAAACTTTGCAGTTGCTAAAGATGCAGAATACGTTATCACAGTAGTTCCCGAAATCGGCTATAATGCAATCGTTAAAGTTGGCGATCAAGTAATCGAAGCAGGCGAAAATAACGAATACTTAATCCCCGCTAATACAGATGCTATTACCGTAGAATATCAAGAATCTTTTGCTAAACTTACCTCAACGGTAGAAGGCGCAGGTTCTGCTAAATTAAACGGCGAAGCATTAGTAAGCGGTAGTGCAAACTTAGCGCAAGCAATTTACACTCTTACCGTAGAAGTTCCCAACGGTTACTCCGTTGCCGTTAAACTAAACGGTGCAGAATTAACCGCAGGCGAAAACGGTTACGAAATCGTATTAGACGGTGATAAAGAATTAAGCGTTGTATTCGCAACCATCACTTACACCATTACTTACGATTTAGATAGAGGAACTGCAAACAACCCCGCAACATACACCGTTTTAGACACTATTACTTTTGAAAACGCAACTAAAGAAGGTTACACCTTCAAGGGTTGGTTCATAATGGTAGACGGCGAAAAACAAGCAATTACCGGTATTGAAGCAGGTAGCACCGGCGATATAACCGTATTTGCAGAATTCGAAATCGCAACTCAATCTTCTACTTCAGTTGGTGGCGGTGAAATGAGTTCTTGCGCTTCAGCAGTAGGCACTAGCGGTCTTGGCTTATTAGCAGTTTTAGGCTTAGCAGTAATTATCAGAAAAAAATCACAAAAGGCGTAAAATATGATTAAACTTATTCAACGTGAGTTGTTAAGTTGTGAGGCTATAGTCCGCCGCGCTCCTAATGGGGAACTTATTCTCGTTTCGCAGTGCGGGGACGTAACCGAGCCCGCTCCTTTAAACCGCGTATACGTATGGCACAGTAAAGACGACGGCGAAAGTTGGTCTAAGCGTGAACTTATCGTTCCTGAAGACGGTAGGGCAGTTTATCAAACTGAAGTTAGCGTTATAGATGACGAAATAAGGGTTTATTTAACCTATCACAGCGGTAAATTTTGCAACAACGAACACGTAACGCTCGTTAGTAAAGATAGCGGGTATACTTGGACTCGTGGCGACGATTTACCACTTAACGGCTTCTATTTTGTTCGCGGGTTGTTAAGGGAAGGGAACACTCATTACCTTCCTTACCAACTTTACGACCTTGAAAAAGAAGTTTCGGCTAAACTATACGAAGAAAACAAGTATATATGGGATGCCGGAATGGATTTTGTAAGAAGCGGGGTTTTAATAAGCCACGATAACGGAAAAACTTATGCGCGTTGCCAAAAAGAAGCGCTTCAACCTTTAAAAGACGAACAAGGTAAACTTAAATTCGTATGGAGCGAACCCGCTCTTGTAAGACTTCCCGATGGCAGACTTGCTATGCTTCTTCGTCGCGATTTAAGCGGTAGGCTTGAAATAACCTATTCTTCTGACGACGGAATGACCTGGAGCGAGCCTGTTGCTACCGATATACCCAACCCAAGCAACAAAGTTAAACTTTGCGCTTTAGAAGGGGGTAAAATAGCCCTTTTCCATACGCCAAATTCAAAACACGGCATTTCTAATCGCCATCCTTTAGAAGTTTGGATTAGTGCCGACGGTATGCAAACTTGGGAGCAAAAGATTCCTTTATGGGAATTAGACGGGTGGATTTCTTATCCCGATGGGTTTATTGAAAATGGAATTGCTTACGTTGCCGTAGAATTTAACCGCCACGACGTATATTTTATTAAGCAAAAGATTTTTTAATAGATTAACTTGTTTATAGCAATAAAAGCGCTTTGCCTAAATTAGGTAAGGCGTTTTTTATTATATATTTTCGCTCTTAGTAAAATGCAAAAATAGGCGATAATCGACCTATATCCCTACTTTTTTACATTTATTAAATTTGGCAAAGCAAAAAAAGCAGTTGTTTTTACTTTGAAAGAGGGTTTTTAAAGTTGGTGGTTTTTTGTTTTTTAAAAACAAATAAAAATAGGCAAAACCGTTATGGTCTTTTATGCTTGATAAATTATAAAAATATGAGATAATCGACCTATAGGCTAACTTTTTGTTTGTTTTTAGGGCTATAAGGCGCGTTTAAAAAGGGTTTTATTGCGCATAGTAAATAAATAATGCTTTTATAATAAAATAAATTAAAATAATAAAATTTTGCTTTTAATAAGATTTTTTATGGCTTTTGATTGCTAAATTTTAAAAAAAATGTTAATATGTATATATAAGAGTGCGCGCGCGCATACCGTAAGGGCGGTTTTTATGGCGTTCGCGTTTAAAAAAGGAGATAAATATGAATAATAAAAAATTAAAAACTGCATCAATAGTGGCGCTTGCCCTTGTTGGCGCTTCACTTATTTTTACGTTCGTTTTACTGCTTTTGGGCGTATACGGAAATTCGCTTATTAAGGTAGAAGGTGGAACTGGCGATCCCTCTACCGATTTAGGTCAAGGCATAGGAATGGCTTGCACAATTTCCATTCACATAATATTTGTTGCGTTCACAATGATAGTAAAACTAGTAAACCTATTAGTGGGCTTGTCTTCTTGTTTTGCAAGAAAGAAAAGGGCTGCAATTATTACGGTTGCGGTATTCACTTGCATAATAACCGCGCTTTCGGCTGTTATAGGTGCGTTCACTTTATCGGTTTACCCCGAAATTGCGGCGGGTAACGCTAATTCTACTTTAGTTTATATCGCATTAATTTTAATGCCTTTAACCGATTTATTATGGGGCGCAGTAGCAATTTCACGTGCGGTAATACTTTCTAAGCAAGCAAAGCAAAACGCTAAAGTAGAAGAAGAAAATCAAGTTTTAGAACCGGTTATTATAGGCGAAGAAGGTAGCGATAATAACGGCTAAAAGGCTAAAAAAATAAAACGCTAAAAAAGTTAAAATGGTTGATAATCGACCTATAGCGGGGCTTTTTAAAGGTAAAACAAACAAAAAAAGGCAATAATTAAGGTAAAAATAACAGTTTATATATTAAGGAGAAATTATGGCAACAAACGTTTTTGATACCCTTAAGGCAAGGGGATTTATTAAACAAACGGTTTACGAAGAAGATTTATACAAGATGTTAGGTAGCGAAAGCGTTCCTTTCTACGTTGGGTTCGACCCCACGGCAGACAGTTTACATATCGGCCACTATATTCCCATTATAGCGATGGCGCACATGCAAAGGGCAGGTCATAAACCCATTGCGTTAATCGGCGGTGGTACGGCAATGATAGGCGATCCTTCTGGCAGAACGGATATGCGTTCTATGATGACCAAAGAAACCATTGCGCACAACGTAGAATGTTTTAAAAAGCAGATGTCTCGTTTTATAGATTTCGAAGGTGAAAACGCTGCAATTTTGGTAAACAACGCAGATTGGCTTTTAAACCTTAATTACGTAGATTTCTTGCGTGACGTTGGCGTTTACTTTTCAGTAAACCATATGTTAACTTGCGATTGCTTTAAAACCAGAATGGAAAAAGGACTTTCTTTCCTTGAATTCAACTATATGTTAATGCAGGGTTACGATTTTTACGTTCTTTCTAAAGAATACGGCTGTAAACTTCAACTTGGCGGTAACGATCAATGGTCTAATATGCTTGCGGGCGCAGACCTTATTCGCCGTAAAGAACAAAAAGACGCGTTTGCAATGACCTTTACTTTGCTTTTAAATAGCGAAGGCAAGAAGATGGGTAAAACGGCAAAGGGCGCTTTATGGCTTGATGAAAACAAAACCACGCCTTACGAATTCTACCAGTACTTTAGAAACGTAGAAGATTGCAAGGTAGAAGAATGCATGAAACTTTTAACCTTTATGGATCTTGAAGAAATTGCAGAACTTACCGCTCATCAAGACGAACGCATTAACCACGCTAAAGAACGCCTTGCATACGAAGTTACAAAACTCGTTCACGGCGAAGAAAAAGCAGAAGAGTGCAGAAAGCAAGCAAAGGCTGCCTTTGGTGGGGATAGCGCAAATATGCCTTGCATAGAAATAAGCAAAGAAGTAACCTTTATTCCCGAAATTATGGTAAACGCAAAAATAGCGCCTTCACGCGGGGAAGCAAGACGTTTAGTTGAAGGCGGTGGCGTTTCTATTAACGAAGATAAGGTTACCACCGCAAATATGACTTTAAGTGAAGAAATAATTGCCAAAGGTGAATTCGTTTTACATAAAGGCAAAAAAGTTCACGTTAGAATTAAGTTAGTTTAATTTTTAAATTAAAATTATAAGATGAATTTACGGCGCTACTATGATTAAAGCGCCGTAAGTTTTAGTTTTTATAAGATTTAACGCGCCTTTGTTAACGCTTAAAAAGTGTGGCTATAGCGCGATAAACGGGTGTTTTGTGTAAAAAATTATGGAATTTTTAACTGCAGATAAGGGTGATTACGTAACCGAAATAAAACGCTCTGAATTCATAGGTAAACTTGTTAAAGTGAATAGTGAAGAACAGGCTAAAGAATTTATTAACGGCGTAAAAAAAGAACATTCCCTTGCAACGCACAACTGTTACGCCTATATCGTTTATGACGACGGTGTAGAGCGCGTAAGATATTCTGACGACGGCGAACCGCAAGGAACTGCGGGCTTGCCTATTTTAAACGTGCTTAAAAACAAGGGTTTTTATAACGTTGCCGTGGTTGTAACAAGGTATTTTGGTGGCGTTAAGTTGGGTGCGGGTGGTTTAGTTCGCGCTTATTCTGATGCGGCTGCGGGGGCTTGCAATAACGCAACCGTTACAAAATGCGTGTTATGCAGTACCTATCAAGTAGATTTTTCTTACGATAATTACAAGCGGTTTTCTACCTTTAAAATGCCTAAATATTCTAAAACGCTTAGCACGGAATATTCAGATAAAGTTTACGTAAAGTTTGCCGTAAGAAAGGAAGATGGCGATTTATTCGTTAGTTCGTTTGAAAATTTTTATAACAAAAAGCAGGCTATAGCACGATTATCGGATATTATTTACGAATTTGAAGAGATTTAGAACATGAAGCAAATAACACAGGTTAGCGTGTGTGTAAAAAACAAATCGCGCAGTAATATATATTTAGACGGGCAGTTTTTTTGTTCTATGGATAACCTTATAGTTATTAAATACGGATTAAAAGAAGGGGTTAAAATAGACGAGCAAAAACTTGCCGAAATTCAAGAAGAAAATGAATTTTCTACCGCGTTAGATAAAGCGTTAACTTATATCACCAAGTATAAAAAAACAAGAAAGCAAATTATAGAATATCTTATGAAAAAGGGGTATTTATATCCGTTAGCGCATAAGGTAGTGCAAAAATTAGAAAGTTACGGTTTTGCAAGCGATAGCGATTATGCAAGCAGTTACGTGCGCGAAAATAGTAAAAATAAGGGTAAATTACTTATAAAAATGCAACTTCGCGCAAAAGGAGTAGATGAAAAGACTGCCGAGCAGGCAATAGATGAAATTAAAGATGAAACCCCATCTGCAATTTTAGTAGCGCAAAAGTATTTAAAAAACAAAGAACTAACTTACGAAAATTTGGGTAAGTGTTACAGGTATTTATTATCTAAAGGCTTTTCTTACGATAGCGCGCATAGCGCAATAAATAAATTTAAGGGTACAGATGATGATTATTGAGCGATTAAAAAGTATACCGTCTACCCAAGATTATATTAAAAAGTACATACCAAAACGGCAAAACGTCGTTGTTGTGGCGGAAGAGCAAACTGCGGGCAAAGGCACTAAAGGGCGCACCTTTATAAGTGAAAAAGGTGGGCTATATGTTAGTAAACTGCACTTTCATGAATTTTTACCCGCTAAAGATTGCCACCAAATTATGGTAAACACCGCTATGGCAGTTGTTAAAACCTTACTTGCTTTTGGCGTGGATGCGCGTATTAAATGGCCAAACGATATTTGGGTTAATAATAAAAAAATATGCGGTATTTTAACGCAGAATTCTTTTAAAGGGGAATTTGTTGATTATTCTTTGGTTGGCATAGGTGTTAACCTTAATAACGATATTGCAAAAGAGATAGCTGATATTGCAATTTCTTTAAAACAAGCCACGCAAAAAGAAGTAGATGGTCAAGTTTTTTTGCTAACGTTATTGCATAATTTAAACCAAACTTCTTTAATAAGCGATTATAAGGCATATAATTTAGTGCTTGGTAAACAAATTACTGTTTGCAAGGGTAACGAAAATTATTCGGCTATTGCCGTTGATATTTTGCAAGATGGCGCTTTGCTTCTTGATAACGGCGAAAAACTTTATGCTGGCGAACTAAACGTTAAAATTTCTTTGTGAAATTCAATTATTTAGGCGGTTATTTACCGCCTTTTTTTTGTGGTTAAAATGGGCGTTAATCGCGTTATAGGCGGTTTTTTTCTGCTTTCCCCTCAAGGGGAAGCCTTATTTGTGCGTGGTTTTTCTCTGCCTTCCCCTTGAGGGGAAGGGGGACCGTTTTAACGGTG
>JAZOCA010000160.1:0-22230 GCA_045596285.1 Christensenellaceae bacterium
AATCAAAAAACTTTCTTAAATATTCTGAGCCGCTTTCATCAACCATATTTCCTTGAATAATTTTAATTATTCTATTCTTATTTATTGCACAGATAATAGCACAGTTTTCAAGATCTAATAAATGGTGTATTCTCTCTAATACTTTTAGTTGTTCATCTGGCAAACAGCGGTCTATTTCATCTACCAAAATAATTAATTTTGTTTGCTGCGTTCTGTATTCTTCTATCTCTGTTATTTGATTTAAAAGTTCCTTTGTTTCGTTTAAAAGTTTTTTATATGACTTAAAATCATCTAATCTTGAAATATCAATAGGATTATGAAAAACAGAAATCGTTTCTTTAATACTATTTTTTATTTCATTCAAGTCATGGATGACTTGTGAGCATTTTGACAATCTTTCTGTAACTAATTGTGTTGCACGACTAATTTTTTTAGAGTATTGTTCAACTAAATATAATTTGTCATCAATTCCATCTAAAATACAAGTTAAAATCGCAATTAATGGATCACTGTAAAAACTATTCGCCCATGCATCATATTTTATAACGACATAACCATTTGGTTTAGCAAATTTATTGTACAACATACTTATGACAAATGATTTGCCACTTCCCCATTCCCCGTCTAATGCCAAACAAAAATTCTCTTTTTTTCTTAGTTTTTTCACAAGAGTATATATTCTATCAACTATTTCGCCCCTTCCAATTAAATCTTTTACATCTACTTTTGTGTATTCCATTTATATTACCCCAAAATCTCCTTGTTGACATTTGGTTTTATCTAGTTATTTAATCCACTCACCAGTATATAAACTAATAAATTGTTCTAACTTTATTTCCGAAGAAAAGTCATCCCCATATTCTCCAGCGCGTGTTTGAGCATCTTTTTTAAAAGATATATTATATAGTTTCCCTGTTTTTGTTTTTGAAATTAAATTATTTTCAAGAAAATATGTAATAACTTTTTTGTGTGAATCTTCATCATCATAATGAAGATAAAAGCAACAAACGCCATCATTTTTAAAGGTTAAAGTATTTACGTCCGTATATTTACAACTTGCAACTATATCTCTTTCAATCGCATTTTTGCAAATTTCATCCACTTTTTCAACTTCATTCCTGTTAAAAAAGAACATCCATTTACCAACTTTTTGTGGGTCGTGTTTTCTCTCGCTTTCCACATAAAAAACCCAACCTGGTACAACTTTCTTTGCCTTCATCCCAAAATCTCCTTCATTAGTTTTTCTTCTTCGATTGAAAGGGTTTTAAACTCTTCAAAAATTTCATCAGACTTACGTGGCGCAACAAACTTATAGAAAAGACGAGTAACCGGAACTTCATAACCTATTTTATCTTTTGACCTATCCATATAAGCAAGCGCATTATAGGGTAAAACGTTTGAGTTAAAGTATTCTTCTATATTTTCGCTTAAAGGTATAATTTCGCTATCTGTTTTTCCTTTAACTGGTTGTTTTTTCCCTTTTTTAAGAATTAAATTACCCTTTTCATCTGCCAAGGCGGTTTCTACGCAAACCTTTGTGTAACCAAAGAAGTTATTATCAAAAACCTTGCTTTCAACGGATAAAAGTCCGTTTATATATTCGTTATTAGCACATTCGTTATACGCTTTAACAATAAGCGCAATGCAAGCGTCATCTAAATCTACGCGTTTATTACCAATGTTTTTACGGCGCTTTACAAAGCATTTGCTTGCATCTATAAGTTGAACTTTACCAAGGCGGTGTTCTGCTTTATCCTTACTGATTACCCAAATATAGGTGGCAATACCCGTGTTATAGAAAAGGTCTGTGGGCAGTTGCACAATCGCTTCTACTAAGTCTTTCTCGATAAGGTATCTTCTAATTTCCGAAGGACCGCTACCTGCGTCACCCGTAAACAAAGATGAGCCATTTTGAATGATAGCCATTCTGCCACTGCCATCTTTTAACTTTTTAACGCCGTTAAGCATAAACAAAAGCTGTCCGTCAGAAATAGTAGGAAGACCAGGGCCGAATCTTCCATCATAGCCAAGGCGTGCTTCTTTTTCAACTACGTCCTTTTCTCTCTTCCAGTCAATACCGAAAGGCGGGTTAGAAATTATGTAATCAAAGGTGTAACCGCTGTAAGCATCTTCAGAAAGAGTATCTCCAAACTTCATACCGCTTGCGTTACCGCCCTTAATTAGCATATCTGCCTTTGCAATAGCGTAAGTTTCGGGGTTAAACTCTTGGCCAAAGCAAGTTATATCTGCTTCTTCATTAATTTCTTTAACGCGCTCTGTTAAACAACCAAGCATTTGGCTTGTGCCCATGGTCATATCGTATGCGGTTTTATAACAGCCTTTTTCTTTAATCTCTTCCTTTTCGGGCGAAATTAATAGTTCGGTCATTAAATAAATTATATCTCGGCTAGTAAAGTGCGCCCCTGCTTCTTCGTTATAACTTTCAGAAAACTTACGGATAAGTTCTTCAAATATATAACCCATATCCATAGACGTTATATTTTCAGGACTCATATCTGCTTTTTTAGAGTTAAACTCTTGAACAACAACGTATAAAACGTTGCCTTTTATCATGTTTTTAACTTCATCTGCAAACTTAAAACTTTCTAAAATATCCTTTACGTTATCGGAAAAACCCTGCAAATAGTCTTCAAAGTTCGCAGGAAGATTTTCAGGATCAGCAAGAAGACGGGCAAAGTCGAAATTGCTTGTGTTGTAGAAAGGATAGCCCGACGTTTTGCAGAGCATACCGTCACGAACAGCGCCGTCAAAGTGGTTGGCTTTTAAAAAAGCATCTTTTTCTAAAACCGCTTTTTTTGTGGGCGCTAAAGCATCATCAAAACGCTTCAAAACGGTCATGGGCAAAATCACCTTGCCGTATTCATGTGGTTTATAAAAGCCAACAAGGTGTGTTGCAATTTCCCAAATAAGATTTGCCTTTTCTTGTATATTTCTATTTGTTTGCTTTTGTAACTCATTGATAGCCATTTTTCTTTTCTCCTTTGCTACGGATTTTAATACCGTTATCAAAACGCAATTAAACGCTTTGAATAAGCTATATTCTTCGCTTTGTTTTATTAGTTTACCCACAGTATACCATAAATCTTTTAATAATTCAAGAATTATTAAAGGTTTTACCAAAAATGAAATTGCACATAAATAAAACAAAAACAATAAAACACACCCTAAAAAGCTTTATTTTAAAGTTAAACCAAACAAAAAAGCGACACCCAAAATCAAAACAAAATAAAAAAGTGCCGATATAGGTCGATTATCAGCACTTTCATATAATAATTAAGCTACGTTATTTTAACTATAAAAATATAAAATCAAAAATTAAAAACGTCACTTTTAAAAAGTATCGCCTAATTTTTTAAAGTTTTATAAAATAAGGAATTACATCAATGGGCGTTGCAATTTCGTATTCACCTGCCTGATAAATTTTGCCGTCGTGCGATTGCCACTTACCACTTGGAATTACAACCGTTCTTGTAGGTTTGCCCTTTTTTATTTGTGGGGCTACAAGTAAACCGTCGCCTATCAAAAACTGATCGTTTATATTTTCGTAACCACAATTAGAAAATTCATATTCTAAACTGCGCAAAACGGGCTCGCCCGACTTAGCACATTCGTTTACCGTTTTTAAAATTAAGGGTGCAAACTTTTCGTGTAGTTTTACACTTTGTAAACATATTTTTAGTTCTTTTTTATTTAAAACCTTCCACGGTGCGCGGGAAAATTGCATCATGGGGAAAAATGCTGAAACTTGGGCGTAACGCAAAAACAGTTCGGTATCAAATTTAAATCCTTCACGGTGAAAATCGGGAACCATTCCACCGCCTATCATATCGGGACATACGTATTGATATCCGCAAAGCCCCATTGCTATTCCATCGGGAATAAGCGTATTTAAACCTTCGTTATCCCAAGAGTGATTTTTATCACGAAGGCGGTTTACCACGGGTAGCCAACCTGCATTAAACCCCGCTCTAAGTTCGTTAAACGCATATTTAACCGAAATTTCCGACCAAATTTTTGCTTGAAAAGATATATCGCTTGCAATAGATGTAACTAAGTCGCCCTGATAGTATTCGGGATCACCCGCATCCATTTTAAAACCGTCTATACCGTATTCTTCAATTAAAAAGTCCGCTTGACTATAAAACCAGTTGCGTGCGCCTTCTACCGTTAAATCAAGCACAGCGCTATAACCGTTCCACCAGTGGCTTATATAGGTTTCGCCCTTGCTTGTTTTTATTAAATATCCCTTTTGTTCAAGTTCACGGAAAACTGCCGTATCGGGGCTTATAAAAGGACAACACCAAAGCATAACCTTAAAGCCCATTTCGTGAAGTTTTTTAACCATTGATTTTGGCGACGGGAATTTACTGTTATCAAAACGCCAAGTACCGTACGCTTTCGACCAACAGTCGTCAATCATAAAAACGCCGGTGGGAAAACCATTTTTTAAAATGGATTTTGCATAACTTAAAACCTTTTTTTGAGTGCAATTCCATTCCATTTCGATCCATGTGTTATATTGCGGATACAAAAACATTTCTTGTGCAGGCGTTTCAAATTTAAAGTTGGGATTTTTAGGTGCGAAAATAGCGTTAATTGCTTTATAGGCGCACTTTAACGAATGCCCTACACTTTTTAAAGTTATTCCTTCGCCTTCAGTAATAACCGAATTTTCAGTAAATTCATAATAAAACGGCTTTAACGAATAAATAATTCTACCCCTGTTTGAAATTAGCGCAGAAGTTGCTTGGTTGCCCGCATGCCATACCCTTAAATCACGTGAAAAACCCGATTTATACGGCATATAAATACCATCGTTTACCGCACCGCCGTAAAAACATTCGTTAGGCAAAAGTTTTATTTCAGTTTTCATTTTTTCTCCTAATCAAGTCGAAAAGCAGGTTATAAACACCAGCAGTCCAACCAAGCATTTGAGTTTCGGTATATTCGTTTACCGTTGCTTTTTCGCCCGTTTCGGCATCGTATTTTTCCCACAGTTTTAAAGTTTTTTCAAAAGTTTTTTCAACTGCAGTAAGATATTTTTCGCCTATGCGGTTAGCATCAACTATTAAACCGCTTTGTTTAAGGGCGAAAAATGCAAAATACACAAGCGGTGCCCACATATTGGGATATCCCCATTGATAAATTGTATTGTTGTAATTTTGTTTTTCACACGCAGATATTCCGTTTTTGCACTCTAATCGGTAAAGCAGTTTTTTAAGCGTTATTTTATCACTTTGAATGCCAACCAAAAATGGAAAAAGAGTTGCAACCGAAACGGTGTTACTAACTGTTTTTTCGGGAATGGCGTCATTTAAAAATTCGCCGTTAAACATATATTTAAGCATTTTTTGCTTGCGCAAAAGTGCAAAATTTTCATATTTTTGTTTTTCGATTAAATCGCTTTCAAAAGTAGCAATTACCATTTCGTTAATATACATTATGCAATTTAAATCGATGGGTGCGTATTCGGTGCATCTATGATTAAATCTTGGTGAAAAATCCCAACCCGATTCGCATTCGGCCAACACGTTTAAACCTAACTCTTCCCTATCGGCTTCAAACTTTTTACCAAGGCGTTGTTCAAATTCGGTTGCCATATAAACCTTAACTTCCTTTGTGGCACTATTGCCGTAGGCGTTAAGTCCGCAAGGCAGTATGCGATTTTTCATCCAGTATTCGTATTCGGTTTTTAATGCGGGAAGGACCTTTTGTTTTAAGCGCTCATCTTGAGTTGCATGGTATAAATCGTAACACATCATACCAAAAAGCGGGGGTTGTGAACGGTTTAACATACCTTCAACCGCAGCGTTTGGCATATATCCGTATCTTTGAATTAAATACGCCATATTTAATAAATTTTGCATTGCGTATTCATATTTTCCATCGGTAATAAGCCCCTTGTTTATAAAACAGGTATCCCAGTAATAAAACTCGTCGAAAAGCCCTTCGGCACAGGGCGAATTATAGGGATATGGCAAAGCAATACCATCAGGTCTGTGCCCTTTTTGCCTTAAACTTTTATCCCAACTGTTACTTATATACTCTCTTACCTTCATTTTAAAAAATAAGCGGGCTTAATAGCCTGTATCAAACCCGCTTTCTCCTTTTTATTACGCTTTATAAAGTGAAACGTCTAACACTTGAATTTCGATTGCTTCGCCTTCGGGTGCATACATATTTAAGAAAAGCATTACGCTACCGTAAGTGTTTGCTAATCCTTCGTTGGTTACGTCGATAGTAAGTTCAGCATAACCATCGGCATCAAAGGATAAATCATCACCGTAAACAGTACCTGCACCGCCATCCATTTGGAAACGGATTTTTTCAAGGTTTCCGCTTAAACGTTTAACTTTAATAGTTAACTTGTTTACATCAAGAGTGGTTGCATCAAACTTGAATAAGTAAGTGCTCCACATATCGCTTGATGCGCCTTGGAAAGCAACTTTTACGCTACCATCTTGCATTGCGGTTGCGGTGTAGAAATTAGCGGTTGCATTCCAGTAGTTGTTTTCGTGACCGATAATTCCACGAAAACTTTCAACTTCGGGTACTTCGGTTTGACCTTCGGTATAAAGTGAAACGTCTAACACTTGAATTTCAATTGCTTCGCCTTCGGTTGCGTACATATTTAAGAAAAGCATTACGCTACCATAGGTGCTAGCCAAACCTTCATTTGTTACGTTTGCGGTTAATTCGCCAACGCCGTTTTCATCAAAATAAATATCATCACCGTAAACAGTGCCTGCACCGCCATCCATTTGATAACGGATTTTTTCAAGATTACCGCTTAAACGTTTAACTTTTATGTGTAATTTTTCAGCGTTTACGCTTGCTACGTTAAAGTTGAATAAATAGGTACTCCACATATCGCTTGATGCGCCTTGGAAAGCAATTTTAACGCTACCGTCTTGCATTGCGGTTGCGGTGTAGAAATTAGCGGTTGCATTCCAATAGTTATTTTCGTGGCCGGTAATTTGACGGAAACTTTCAACTTCGGGTTCTTCAACTTCGCCACCGGGGATAGTGAAAGAAAATTCAGTCCAATCAGAAACGCCTACGCTGTTTTTACTTCTAATTTTTGCATTGTGAGTACCTGCGGTAAAAGCATTTTCTTCAGTAGGTCTGTATGCTCTTTGCATAACGGGGGCATCACCTGCATGACGAGTTCTTGCCGAAACATCAGTAAGCATTACACCGTCAACTTCGATTTCATATTCAACTGCAGATAAAACTCTATCCCAGTAAACGATACCTTCTTCTACTCTGGGATTAGTGGGTGCAGAAGGTGCTTTCTTTTCGCTTTCGATAAGTTTAATTGACGTAAAGTTAATTTGAGTAAGTTCTTTAACTTCGTCGGTAGTTCCTGCTAAGGGGCAAGGATTGTTAAGTTCAAGATAAATAGCCTTCCAACTGCCTTCGCCGTTAAGATCAAGGTCGGTTACGTTTAAAGAATAGGTGTTTTTACCTTCGGCAACCGCTACTCTTTCGTAATGTTTAAATGATGATTCACCGCCAAATTCAAACATAACGCAAGGAACTGAACCTTTTACTACTTCAAATTCAAGTTCTAATGCAGTGGGGTTTAACGCTGTGTCATACCATAAAATAAGACTTGTCCAAGCGTTTGACATTGCTAAACGATCGTAAGATACTGCAAATACGCTTTCGTTTGAGTTATCTACCGCATAGTTGATTTCGCCGTTATAGGGGTTATTTTCAACCTTAGTAAAGCCTGAAAATACGCTTTGGCTTAGGTGATAACCGGTTACTGTTACCATACATTCTGCTTGGAAGTTACCGTCTTTAGTGGTTGCGGTTACAGTACAAGTACCGGGGTTAACACCAGTAACGTTACCGTTTGCATCAACGGTTGCAACTTGGGGATTACTACTTGCCCAATCCACTTCGCTTGCGCCCGAAACAACTAACTGTTGAGTTCTGTCGGCATCAAGTGCAATAGCGGTTTGATCCAAGGTAATCATGGTTGAACCTTGAGATTCGCTTGATGGATTCTCACTGCTTAGCGGGTTACATCCTGCAAAAACGCTTACGCCAAGTAACGCAACAACAAGACATAACGCCATAGTTTTAAAAAGTTTCTTCATTTTATTTTCTCCTTTTGCGGCCCTTACCGCTATATTTTTTATATTGATTATCTTTCACAAATTTTTGCAAACGAATTTTAATATTCACCAAACGGGAAAGTTTCAAATATTTGATCGTATAGGTTAGATGGAACGTTAGTCATATATAAACGTTTCCATTCCTTAGTTATAGTTCTAAATTGACCTACGCAAACGTCTTTATTGTTATTCCAATCGGCACTCCACGAAAGCCCTACCGCACGCCACCAGTCTGCGCCTATATTAGCAACGTATTTTGCATCGTCGATATCGCTTTGCACTGCCGAATCCCAAACGCAAAGTCTTATATCCATTTCGGAAAAAATATAAAGGATATCGCCGTTTATTACCTTTCCATCCTTATCGGTCAGTCCTTTTTCGTAAAGACTTATTTGACTGCCGAAAGGATGATAATTATAACCCACGGTAGAATAATCAAGTTTTATTCTTGTGCGCTTTTCCGTGCCGTAGTTTATGTAATTTGATATGAATGAAGTATGTGCGTCATTTGAAAAGTTTTCGTCGTAAAACGAACCTGTGGGGTTGGCGTGTTCAAGTAAAACCCAACCAGAAGTTGCCGTATAAGCCCATAAACGCATATTTTGGAATTCGATACCCGTGTTTAAAACGGGGGCTTCACCTTCTTGCATATATATGGTTGCCCATATACCTACTGCCGTCCAACCCGAAGGTTTCATGCCGTTATTAGAGCCTGCACGGGGTGTATATTTCCAGTCGTTAGTATCCGCACATGAAGGCACTGCTTCGTGATATTTTGCTTCAACTGAATATTTGGGACTATAAGTTTCGTTTTCACTTTTTAAAAGAGAAGTAGTTAAACTTTCAAAATCAGTTTGGTTGCCGTTAAGTTTTTTTACTAAACTAAAATCGCAGGATTTACCTTCAACGGTAAAAGCACCGCTTGCAAAATCAAGTTCATAGGTTTTACCCGTTTCAAAACCGTTTTTAACCAAATCGTAAATTTTACTAATTGCAACGCCGTAATTTTTTTGAACTCCGCCAACTACGGTATTTGCAAAATTTTCTCCCTTATTTTCAAGCAAAACGCTTTTTAAGTTTACACCACCGTAAACAAGTTGTTTTGAATTATCAACCGCACTTTGAGCGCTTCCGTAAGCACTTCTGCCCGATATATCAAAAATTCTGTTTACGCCTGCACTGTAAACCCTGTTGCAGTAGTCCATTGATTTTATAACGTTTGAAGTTTCTTCAATATATTTTACATAAACACCGCTTGCATTTGCGCTATTTAACGCCTGCAAAAAACCGTATAAAATGCGGTTATCAAAAGAATTTCGAACGCTTGAATTATATCCCGCAACAAAACCCGCGTTAAGATTATCACTAAGCACCGTTCCACCCGCAAACCCAAATTCTTCGGGTGAAAATTCTACCGCTAAAAGATTTTCTCGCAAATTAGTTAAATTGCAGTCAAGCGCAATAAAATTCATGCCCTTAAAACTTTTAACATAGGTTTCAAGTCCTTCATAGGCACTTTTTCCTATAATAACTATCGCCTTGTAGTTTTTCTTGCTTACTTCTTGATTTAAAGCGCTAACGAAAGTATCGGGATTTACGCCAAGTTCAACTATTTTTGAACCCTTGTTATCAAGTTGTTTTATTGCACTTTCATAAACTTTTCCACCAAATTCGTCGGCACTGGAATTTGCATAGCAAAACAAGATATCTATGCTTTCTCTGCTATCTTGTCCGCACCCGCTAAAAGCACAAAAACCTAGCAATAGCACGATTAACGCTATAAATATTTTTTTAATTACCATTTTATCCTTTTACACTCCCTACCGTTATTCCCGAAATAAAATACTTTTGCAAAAAGGGAAAAACTAACGCTATGGGTAAAAGTCCTAAGAATATTTGTGATGCCTGTAAGTTTTTACCGCCTATGTTTTTCATTGCTTCAAGTTGCTCGGGCGTCATTGTAAAGTTAGACTGTTTCGTGGGATCACTTGAAATGATCATGTTGTATAAATAAGACTGTAAGGGATAGTCGGAAGGATCGTTCATAAACATTATGCCGTCAAACCAACTGTTCCATTGCCCTATTGCCGTGAATAAAATTATTGTTGCAATAGACGGTAAGGCAAGCGGTAAGTAAATTTTAAAAAGTACGGTAAATTGCTTTGCCCCATCTATTAAAGCCGCTTCTTCAAGAGCGGGTGGTATGCCCCTGAAAAAGTTCATTAACATAAGTATAAACCAAACGTCGCACGCACCCGGTAAAATAAACACTAAAAAATTATTTAAAAGTTTAAGTTGCTTGTATAAAAAATAGGTTGCAAACAAACCGCCACTAAAAAACATAGTTATCAAGAAAAACCAAGTTACGCACGTTCTGCCCTTAAATTTTCCGTTGGTTTTTGAAAGCGGATAAGCCGAAAGTACTATAATAATAAGTGATAAAGCAGTTCCGCTTACCGTGCGTAAAACGCTAATTACTAATGCGCTAAAAAATTCTTTTTTTGCTATCAAATATTCATACGCTTGAAGCGTAAAGCCTTTCGGCACTAAAAATACCGATCCCGTTGCAGTAAATTCATCTGCCGAAAAAGATACTGCAAGCAGGTGTAAAAATGGAATTATGCATATAATTGCAAGTATTCCCAAGAAGGAATAATTAAAAATATTGAAAGCAATTCTTCCCTTTGATATTTTCATATTTCTCCTTAAAAAATCCTGTAATCAAATTTTTTGTATGCAATATAGTAGGCGCTACCAACTAAAATAATGGTAACGAACGATTTTGCAAAACCTACCGCTGTTGCAACGCCGTACTGCTTATCGTACATACCCAAGCGATAAACGAAAGTATCAATAATATCTCCGCCTTCGTAAACCATGGGATTATACAAAACGAATACTTGATCAAACCCGCCGTTTAATAGCCCGCCTATTGAAAGAGTCATAACCAAAACTACTACAGGTGCAATAGTAGGAATCATAATGTGCATTATTTGTTTAAAGCGGTTTCCGCCGTCGATTTCAACCGCTTCGTATAAACTTGCATCAACCCCGATTATTGCGGCAAGGAAAATAATCATATTATATCCCATGCCCTTCCACACGTCGGTAGCAATAATAAGAGTTCTAAACCAGCCGTTATCAAGCAAAAACATTATTCTTTCGCCCGTAATTTTTTCGATAAAGTTGTTAATAACACCGCCGTAAGAAAACATTTCTGAAATAATACTGCCAAGTATTATCCAACTTAAGAAAAAGGGTAAGAAAAAGGTTGTTTGCACCGTTCTTGAAAAGGCTTTAACTTTTATTTCGTTTATTAAAATTGCTAAAATCAACGGAACTGCTATACCTAAAACTATTTTCGCACCCGAAATAATAAGGGTATTCCATACCGAATTCCAAAACTTTTCAAGTTCGAAAACGTAAATAAAGTTACCTAATCCGCCATTCGAAGCCCATTCCTGCCCAAAAAACGTTCCTTTATAGGGGTTAAAATCCTGAAACGCCATTATAAGCCCGAACATAGAGCCGTATTTGAATACCAGCGTTAGCAAAATGCCGGGCAATAGCATTGCCCACCACATCCATTGCGTACTGAAAAAACGGCTTATTTTGTTTTTAGTTCGCAAACTTTTGCTTTGCGCCTTAATTTCAGTAAGTTCAGTCATTTTTTTATCCCTTATAGCCTTCGCTTAAATACCATTGATTAATTTCGTTAACAACTTCAGTTCCGCCTATTTTGTACCAAGTTGAAACGAATGAATCCCAAGTTTGGTCAATGTCCTTTTCGCCCATTATTGCCTTAAGATAATATTCTTCAACTTCTTGTGACATAATAGAGCCCTTAGTTGACATTGAAGGGGTTGTAACGCCGAAAAATTCGTCGTATGAAACACGTTTTTTGTTATCATAAATGCTAACTATTTGAGCCCAAGCACCATCCTTGTTTACTCTTGTCATAATGTTTGCAAACATATTTTCTTGATATTTTGTTGCAAAACTGTCATCAAGCCAAACTAAATATTCAGGGTATGCTGCCCATATTTTTTTCATATGAGGCGTCCATTCAGCAGGCGCTTCGCCCTTTGCCGTAGGATCGGCTACAAGTTGCTGGTTAATTTTTAAATACTGTTCATTAATATCGTAAGGATCGTAAAACTGCGTGGGACACCAGCTCCAAACGTAACCCTGTTCGGGTTCGGCTTCGGGTTGACCATCAAGTTCAATGTACATATTTATCATTTTCATAAGCGCTTCGGGGTTTTTACAGTTTTTGTTTACAACGTAATAAAATTCAACCTGTTGGCGATCAACTACTACGTTTTTACCTTCTGCAAGGGGAATTTCGGCAGCAATCCAATCGTGACCGTTACCAACCGCACTGCCCAAAGGATATTCAAATAACCACCAAGGACCTATTGCTACACCGCACTTTTGATTTAAAACGTTTTGTTGAACTACGTCAACGGTGGTTGCAGCAAAGTCTTTTAAAAGTAAGCCGTCGGAATAAAGTTTGTTAAGCCATTTTAAAGCGGTTTTGCTATCTTCACTAACTTCGCCTGCATAAAGTTTACCGTCGCTACCCTTAATCCAAGAATAGGGGCTTGCGCCAAACATATTCATATAACTGCCTATAAAGAAATAAGAACCTGAAACTGCGTTACTCATTGCTAAACCACAAGTTGCACCCTTTTTTTCTTTAAAAGCCTTAATTACGGTGTAAAGTTCTTCGGGGGTTTTGGGAACTTCTAACTTTAAGTCTTTAAGCCAGTCGCCGCGAATATACATAACGGGTACGCCACGGCGATTATCTGAATATTGCGGAATTGCATAAATTTTTCCGTTTTCGTCGGTTAAACGTTGAATTACAGAAGGATCACGGTATAAATATTTTTTAACTTCATCTGAAGCGTATTCATAAGTTGCCGAAAGTTCTTTTAACATGCCAGCTTCTTTTAATTCGTTATAATCGCTTGCCGAAACTTTAAAAATATCAGGAAGTTCGTTTGCAAGCATTGATAGACTTAACTTATCGCTATACTGTGTAGGCGGAACTTTCCAAAGATATGAAAATTCAAGGTTTAACCTTTCTTTCATAAGTTTTACAAATGCCTGATTGTCGGGTGTAACAGAAGGTGGAACACGGCTGTCATTGTGATACTGATATTCCATAACACCGGTTATTTTTACCGTTTCTTCATACCTTCCAAAAGGATTTCTTGTAGGATCATCATAATCGCTTCCACCGTTGTTTTCCTTGTCACCGCATGCGGTAACACCAAGTACGCAAATCAAAGAGATTAAAACACATAAAAATTTTTTTAATAATGTACTCATAATTTCACTCCTTATTTTTTTTCGCCTTAACTTTAACACGAAATTAAGGGTTTGTCAATATGCTATTTTTTTACATTCTCTTGTTTTTTTTATAAAAAAAAGTGTAAACTGTTTGTTTACACCCTTGTTTTATTGTTTTTTTAACCTATAATTCGTGGGTGACGTACCCACTTTTTTCATAAACACTATACCAAACTGAGTGGGATTACCAAACCCGCACTTTTCGGAAATATCCTTTATAAATTCGTTGCTTTCCGTAAGTAATTTTTTAGCAAGCGCTATGCGTTTATCTAAAATATAATCTTTAAGATTAACGCCCGTTACCTGTTTAAACTTACGGGATAAATACGCAGGATTATAATAAACTAATTCAGCAAGAATAGCAAGTGACAAATTCTCACTTAAGTTACAGTTTATATAATTTACAATCCTTTCAATTATCAAGTCGTCACGGTTTTCTTGTACGGCAGAAAAGTCGTTAATTTCATCAACGTTACAAAAATACAAATCGTCTTTTGAACTAAAGTTTTTCAAAGCCTTTAAAAGTTGATTATATCTAAAATAATCATTTTGTTCACTTGCCTTTGAAAGTAAAAAAAACGATGGAATTTCGTTAAATTCAAATAACGCTTGCTGTAATCTCTTACACTTTTCGGTTATAACGTTTAAGTTTTCGTTTGAACTAATTGCCAAAACAAAATTCCCGTCAATGGGTAGAACAAAACTGTTTTCATCAAAAATATCATATAAATAAAGGTATATTTCTTCAAAAGTTATTTTTTTGCTTTGAAAACTTGTTAACAGCAGAGTTTTATTACAAAATTCAAAAGAGTTTTCAGAAAAAAACGTATTTTCAAGTTTTAATTTTTCAAGCTCCCATTCAAGTGCCCTATTTTTTGCCTTTTCCACAAGTAATTCACGCTTTGCTTTCTTATTATTTGCTATAAGTTGCATTTTTTTACTTATTTCGTTAAGCAAAACATCATCGTTTTCAAGTTTTAAAACGTAAGAAACGTCGGGCATTTTTAGTGCTTTATACGTATAAGAAAAATCGTTATAACCCGTTAGAAAAATAATTTTTAGGCTTGAATAATCCTTTAACAACTGTTCGCAAAAATCAAGACCAGACTGTTTCGGCATATTTATATCGCAAACTAAAATATCAACTACGTTTTGCAAAAAAAAGTTTTTAGCACTTTCTATGCCGTAACAGGCGTTAACTATAACGTCTTCGCCAAAATTTTCTTCGATGGTATAACAAACGCCATCGGCTATATTTTTTTCGTCGTCAACAACTAAAATTTTATACATCAGTTTCACCCAAACAGTCTAAAATAATGGTTACCGAAAGTCCGCCCAACTCACTGCGTTCAAGTTTAAAACGCTGTTTATCGCCTGCATATCGGTTTAATCGCCTTGAAACATTTATTAATCCCGTAACCACACCGCTAGTTTCGCAAATATTATGCTTTATACTCTCTAACATGTCGTTATCAATAGCCCCGTTATCTTCAATAACTATTTCAAAAACGTCTTCAACTTGCCTATAATCAATTTTTAACACGCCACCGCTTTCTATGTTTGAAAAAACGTATTTATATGCGTTTTCAACGATGGGTTGTAAGCAGAGTTTAGGTATTTTTAGGTTATAGTATTCAGCGGTTAGCGGTTTGCATTCCACTTTTACCCTATCGCCAAACCGAACTTGCTGAACGGAAACGTAGTCAAGCATATTTTCAAATTCTTCTTGCAAACTAACTATTGATTCGGAAGTTCTGGTAACGTATAAAAACAGTTTTGAAAGTTTGCCGGTCATAAGTTCAACGCTTTCAAGATCGCCCATTTTGCAAAGATTTCTTATGTTAGCAAAACAGTTATATAAAAAGTGGGGATTTATTTGCGCTTGCAACGCCTTAAATTCACTTTCGGTTCGCATAACTTGTTGACGGTAGTTTTCTTCGACGTAACCGTTTATTGCGCCTACCATTGAATTAAATCCATCGTATAAATTTTGAAAGTCGGTACCGATTTTTTCGTTTATAATCATGCTAAAATCACCTTTTCCCACCTGTTCCATTGCTTTAAGCATTATTCTTATGGGACGGTTAAAATAGGTATTAAACACAATTACCGAAATAAACGACGCTAAAAGCAGTAACACGAAAGCACAAACGAAAAATAACATGTATAGGTTTAGCCCATCAATTTTATTAGTGTCTATTTCAACGTACAACGGCAATACGTTTGCTATTTTTGTGCAATATATTATTTTTTCACCGTGAAGTTCAGGCGTTTCGTTAACTTGTATTAAGTTACTTTCAAAATGAATATTTTCTTCGGTTGTGCAAACTACGCACAACTGATTTTGAACTTCAACCATGTATAAATCGGCAAGCGGAATTGCCGAAAGTTTTAAACTTTTTATAAGATACTCGGTATCTAGAATAAATGCCGCTATGCAATTATCTACTTTTGAAAGAGATATCGATAGCAAAATGTTTCCATTTAAATTTTTTAGCGTGCCGGTATATTCCGCCGAAAACTCATGCGAACTTATTGCATTATCAAGTAGCGCTTTTTTATTTTCGTCACCAACGAAAGTGTACATTGTGTTGTAATATAATTCTTCGTTTAAAGGCGCAATCCAAACCGCTGCCGAATCCAAAATATCGTAGTAAGATACAATAGATAACATTTGTTCGGTAACCCCATTTATTGCCGAAGTTCTTGCATAGTAATCCTGGGTAACTATATCGTAGTAATATGCCTTTAATCGCGTTATAGGCTCATTATTTAACAAAGTGTAACCAACTTTAGCAATATTTTTAAGATCGTCGCAAAGTCCGCCGATAAGGCTTTCGTAACCGTCTTGAACAATTTGTAACGATCTCTTGTTCGAGTTTTGCTTTGCTACGAAATAATTGCCTAATGCCGATATTAAAAACAGTAACAAAATTATACCTTCAATTACTATTAGTACGGCAATTGATTTTATTTTTTTTATTTTATACCACTTCATAAATACTCCGTTTTTTTGTTTTTTACAAAATTCCTTCTTTTATAAGTTAAATGTACCCTTTTATTTTTAGTTTTCAAAACTTATTTTAGTAAGTCAAAAGAATTGTCCTTAAGTAAATCCCGTTCGATTCAAAACTTATAATTTGTTCTTTTGCGTGATTTTACAGTTCTAAATATAAACAGCAACTAAAGTAATAGATTTTAAAATAGTAATTAATTAGTTTGTTTTGGCAGTAAACCATAATTTACCACAGTATACCATAAATCTTTTAATAATTCAAGAATTATTAAGAGTTTTGCCCAAAATCCATTTTGCAAATAAATTTTAAAACAAACCCAAAAAACCTTTCATTTTACTCCAAAAAAACAAAAAAGTGCCGATATAGGTCGATTATTAAGCATTTTGAGGAAAAAATTACTATTAAAAATTTTGTTTAATTAAGTGTAAAAAACTGGAAGTTGAGATAAAAATTATAAACTTTTCAAAAGGGGTTTGAAAATGACTTACAAAAAATTTTGAACGCGTTATAATGCGAATATAAAAACTAAAAACGATGTGTTCAAGACAATAAGATTTTTACAATTTTGCGTTTAAAAAGCCTTATTTTATCTGCAATTTTAACTGCTCAAAAAATTCAAAAAAAGCCCCCGCTTCACTCTCGCACAGAAATGAGGGGGCTTATCGGTATGGGTAACAACCCCATGGTTGGCGCTACCGTTGCAGTTGCCGTTGCAGTTGCCGTTGCTGTTGAAAAAGCTTTTAAAGCATAATAAATTTATAAATTATAAGGCTTTTGGATAGTCCAAAAGCCTTTTTATGTATTATTTTAAAATACGCACTATACGTCAATTAACGGCATATAAGCGTATTTCATATTATACTATTTGCGATTTTTATTAATAATGTAAACAATGGAAATCATCGCCAACATACTTAAAAAACTCTCCATAGTTGTTTGTATTGACCCTAAGCAAGAGAACTCTCCCGTTCCTGCAAGGTCAGAACTGCTTATTTGATTGCCCCCGCTTGAACTTGTTTGACTGCTACTGTCGCTTGATGAACCGTCATCGTCTGAAATAAGCGGTAGTTCTTCCGTAATATACTCTCCGCAATCACAAGTTGCGCGTTTTTCTCCCTTTTCGGTCTTGGTTGGCTCTTTAAAAACAACCCAATCGCCGTAAGAGTGACCGAACGCAGGAATAATTTCCTGTTGAATTAATATTTCATCACAAACAGCACAGTGCCTACCTTCAGCTAAACCGCTTTCAGTACAAGTGGGTGCAACTGCTTTATCTACTACTTCAGTGTGTCCTAATGCATCAACTACTTGCTGCGCAACTAAAATCTCACCACAAACTTCGCAATGCGTGCCTTCTGTAAGACCAGTTCGTGTGCAAGTTGCTGATACTGCATTGTCGGTCACTTCGGTATGGCCTTTGGCTTTGACGACTTCCTGTGCTTTAAGAATTTCACCACAAACTAAGCAATGCTTGCCCTCAGTTTTACCGTCTGCGGTGCAAGTGGACGCAACAGCCTCTTCAATTACCTCAACGTGACCAACAGCATCAAGCAAATCTGCCACATAACTGTCACCGCAAGCGCAAGTATAAGTAGTAAAGCCTTGTTCAGTGCAAGTGGGCGCAGTGATAATGGGCTTGTAGTAATGAGTATGAGGCGCTTCCTCTCCACAACCAGCACAGATACCGTTTTCGTAGGTGTGGTCGCGGTTGAGAATATATATCTCATTGTTTTCATTGCCATTCCACATGACTAGATTTACAGCTATAGCACCTTCAGGAACAGTTAGATAACCGTTGGCAGTATACTTCGCATAAGTTTCAGTGGGCGCCAGGGAACGAAATACGCCATCTGCATTAAACCAAGTCAAGCGAATGCCATTACTGGACCCACCATTGGTGCCAGCCTGCTGGAAAGACGTTGCCCAAATCTGTTCTCCTACAATAACGGGAATAGTGATAGAATAAACACTGTTTCCGCTTATATTTCCCCAAGCACTGCCAGTGTAATAGATATTTTCCGGCACAAGGCTGGTCCAGAGATTTGTGTTGCAACACAGGTTTTCGGGAAGCTGCTGCAAGTGATCCTCGTAAATGGGCTTAACGCGACCTTGTGCTGTTATTACAAGATCTCCGGTAACGGCTTCAACAGTGATAACCCCATTGGTATAGGCTGTATCTGTAATATCCACATCGCCCATTGCGACGGATACAGTCACCGCCTCTCCAGTAATGGTTGCAACAAATGGCTTTCCGTGAGTCACGCCCTTGTAGTGTCCCAGCGAGCTTTCCGCACCCTTCAAATGATGTGTAACAGAGTGAACTATATTTTCGCTGGCTTCCATTTCTACATCATTCAGGAGTGTATCTAAAACAGCCTTAGTAATGTAGTCCATACCAAAGGTATCGGGATGGATTCCGTCAGGCAGATCAACAGTAGATATTCCACAATCTCGCAGATCGATACAGGTTACACCGTAATGTGCGCAGATAGCAGCATAGACGGCATTGAACTGTTCTAATCTTGCATCTGTATAATATGTAGAAGTGTAGGTAGGCAACATAGCAATGATCTCTGCGTTGGGGTAATAGCGACGCATCCGCAAAATTGCCGCCACATAAGCATCGGCAGGACTGCTCCATTTTGTGGTAGTCAAATCAGCCTCTATGGGCGCAGACCCCGGGCTGAAACTACCTGGTTGCGAGTACCTAGCAATATCGTTGGTTCCACCGTAGAACAGAATCACATCCGGCGTACCATTGACGCCCAGATTCTGAATTCTTGTCAGAGATGCCATTGCTGCTTTTTCGCCAACATCACCAGAATTACCAGTGATAATATTAGTGACTGTAGAACCTGCCCAGCTGTCATTGATACCGAGTTTTGCATCAAGAGCAACCAAAACCTGCATCCACCATGTCTCGTCTACCTCGGTAAATAAATTGCTTTGCGGATAACGGGCGCGATGCAATAGATTAAAACCGTCAGCTACTGGAATATACCCGGCAAAAGTGGAAATAGAGTCACCAAGGATAGAGATGACCTTACCCTTATAATTGACCAAATTCGGATGCTCCGTGCCGCAAGCGGTACAGATACCATTTTCATAGTTGTGGTCGCACTCGTTTACTTGAATATAGTAAACCGCGTTATTGCCGATGGTAGAATTATAGTCGGGATTATTAGAGATTCCAGTATATGTAGACATACTGGCTCCCAAAATAGAAATTGTCTTGCCGTTCAACTCATTATTGACTGACCCCGTTTCCTCTGCCGCAAACGCTATCATTGGTATCATGCCGCAAAGTAGCGCCAAAGTAAAAATCAAAGATAATATCTTTTTCATAATCATCCTTCTTTCTTAATATTAAAAAGTGCAAACCGAAGTATGCGTACTGAAATACATAAACGCCAGTAGTCGCCAAACTAATCCTTCTGTAACGTAGCATATAAAACGCCTTATTCTCACAAGATAAGGAATTTGCATTTTTATCAAATTCAAACTTGTGAGAACGCAAAAAAAGTATAGTACTCCCTTATTTTTAACAAGTTGCGTTCTATACGTAACAATATTTGATTGATTTTACAACTACAGTATATCACAATCAATTTAATAATTCAAGAATTATTAAGAGTTTTGCCCAAAATCCATTTTCTAAATAAATTTTAAAACAAACCCAAAAGCCTTTCATTTTACTCCAAAAAAAAATGCCGATATAGGTCGATTATCAGCACTTTCATATAAATATTAAATCACATAAAAAACAAACAAAAACAACTAAAGTAAAAATAAATTAATTACACTCTAACATAAAAACCAAAGGAGCACCTAACAAATGAAAAAACTTAAAATGGTAACAAATCAAAACAGCACCAATTGAGCAACAAAAGTCACGCTATAGCACGATTAACAACAGCTTTGATCAAAAAAACAAAGCCTTACTGAAACACGATTAGCAAGGCTTTTTTTATTTTCGTAAGCGCGCATTTTATTGAGTTGCAATTTTTATTTACAAATTGTAAAATCCTTATTTTTTTCAAAATCCCCATAAAAAAAATATACACATCATTTTTCGGTTTTTACCTATGATGTGTATATTTTTTGTGTTTTTTATTCGCCTGTGTAATTATAGGTTATAGTGTAGTCACCTGTATAACGATTCCAATAACTACCTTTTGAAATAGCATTCCACTGACTTTGCGTTCCACAGTAATAAATATTTTTTAAACTATAACAATCCTCGAACGCATAAGAACCAATAGAAGTTACGCTATCACCTATTACTACTGACGTTAAACTATCGCAACCATTGAACGCAGAATCACCAATAGAAGTAACGGAATCACCTATTACTACTGACGTTAAACCACTGCAATTATCGAAACACTTCTCTCCAATTATTGTTACACCATCTTCTAAAACTATGTTTTCAATATATACACAATTTCGAAATCCCCCTAATATGCGCCCTCCAATTACAGTTACTGTTTTTAATGCACGCGGAATATAAAATGAATCAAAATATGTCGAACTTCCACTTCCAGAATAAATAGTATAATTTTGATTTATTTTACTAGCTCCCAAATAAGAATCCCTTCCAAACAAATAACCAAATAATGATGAAGTAGAAACTTCTGTTGGACTTTTAGTTTTCCCTACAAAAGGAATTTTTAAAGTTTCCAAATTCGAGCAGCCGCTAAAAATTGCTTCGCCCATTTTCGTTATATTATCTAAAATAGTAACACTTTTAAGGTTATCACAATCCAAGAAAGCTTTCGAAGCAATTTTTGTTATCTTAAATTCATCTATTGTTTCAGGAATGCTTATTTCCGTCAAGGTTTTTCCGTAGTTTGTTAAACCAAGAATTTCCCTGTCCTCATGGTCAAATACTTTTTCCCATTTTGCTGTTAAAATCTTATTTCCAACACAACCTTCTAATGTATTCAGTATTTTTTCATTATCACACCAACCTATAAAATCATATCCATTCTTTTGTGGACACAATAACAAAGTGGTACTCTCTATATTATACGATGTTGGATTTTCTCCCTCTAATGATCCACCATCCAAGTTATAGTTGATACTATAATTTATTGGTCTCCATTGTGCAAAAATAGTAATATTTTGTACTACAGGTTTTGCAAAATCATAATCCCAACCGATAAAAGAATATCCTAACCGTTCAATATCTAGCTGTGGTAATGCTACAAGAAATCCCTCCTCCACTTGTTGTTTTTCAATCAGTGTTCCACCGAGCGTATCAAAGACAACATCATATATTGGACGGCGACGAATTGTTACAATAAATGTATTTCTAGGAACATTATCAAAAAGTTCAAAAATATAAAACACATTATCCCCAACTGATAACGGAACAATTTTTGTAAGAACTGTTTGAATCCCATACTTATCTAAACTAACAATATACTCTTTATTTAAAGCTATAGAAATTTCCTCAAGAAAAGAATAATTATCACTTGAGTTTGAAACAACTCCATACACATTTTTTCCTGTTACTTCTAAAGTATTAAATTGTATATTCGATAAAATATCTTCAGCAACACCATCTTGAGCCCCAGCACTTGATGAAGGGGATTGAGTACTTTCACTTGAAATAATTCCGCCTAAACTTGAAGATGATTCTACACTATCATTACTTTTTAAACTCAAACAAGTTACAATAACTAAAGAAGATATAGCGACAACTG
>JAZOCA010000161.1:0-6858 GCA_045596285.1 Christensenellaceae bacterium
GCAAGTGCTATTAAGTACTTGCTTTTTTTGCTAGCAAAAGTTTGAAGAAGGGATTCGAACTAGAGCGTAAAAAACAGTAGACACCTACTGTTTTTAGCGGTTGACCGAAGTATTTTGCAAAGCACCAAGTTTGAGTTTATAGCACTATTGCTTTGCAAAATGCAAGAATTCGAATCCCGTAGTTAATTTTTATTTTAACTTATTCGTGGTATTATCCTTTTTTTTCTTTAGTTTTGCAAGTGCTATTAAGTACTTGCTTTTTTTGCTAGCAAAAGTTTGAAGAAGGGATCGCACAAAAGCACAAAAAAAATAGTCACTCTTTGTTTCAATCGACTAACCGAAGCGGTTGTAAAAATAAAAGTGCCGTTATAGGTTGATTAACGGCACTTTTATTTATTTAAATTTTATAAACTTGTTAAATATAAATTTTACTATTTCGGCAGTTTAACGCATTTTTCGCGAGTGATAAGTTTCCATATTCCCCTAAAGGGTTTATTATTGACAATATCTAATAAACCAAGCGCCATTCGATGAGTTACCATTCCCTCGCTTGCATAAGAAAGGGAGCGCAAACTCATTGTTTGAATGGCTTTCATAGCAAAATATGCATTTTTTATTTTTGTTTCTTTATCTTCTGAATCTTTACCAAGCGAAGCAAACTTAATCATGCATTTAAATACAAAATTAATAAGCCCAAACAAAAATTTTCCGCCACCTGATTTATATTCGCGCATAGGAGTATTTAAATCGTACGGACGAACAATGGGAATTAAGGTTATTTTTCTTCCGATAACCTTTTCATAATCTTCGTTAGTAATAGCCAAAAATCTTTCTTTATTAGAATATAATTCGATAACTGCATTAGAAGAATGAAGTTCTTCTCCCTCAATTTGTAAATCTTGCTCTAAAACAACGGTATTTGCGTCGCTACAAATTTGGAACTTATAAACCCCTTTTTCTAAACGCCAAGCGCCGTTGCAATAATATTTCATATCTGCACTATCGACGGTTAACTTAACTTCTTTTTCTTCGCCAACTTCCAGATAAACTTTTTCGAATGCGCGAAGTTCGCGCAAAGGCTTAACAAAAGTGCTTTTTGGCGATTCTATAAACAGTTCAACCACTTCGCTACCCGCGTAATCGCCTTCGTTTTTAACGATTACGCTAATAATGAATTGATTACCTTCTCGGCTTACTTTTATATTGCGATAACCAAACTTAGTGTACGAAAGGCCAAACCCAAATGGATATCTTACTGGTACGCCAAACGACGTATAATATCTATACCCTACAAAAACGCTTTCTTTATAAAGATCGTTGGTAGTTGATGCAAGTTCGTTGCCAAAAGGTACGTCTACATACCGATAAGGCCACGTTTCGCACAGTTTACCGCATGGACTAACTTTACCAAACAATAAATCGTAGGTAGCACGCCCACCTTCTTGACCTGGCAAATACATATTTAAAATTGCATTTGCGTTTTCTGCTTCATAAAGTTCAACTGGACTACCACCGTAAAAAACAAAAATGACTTTTTTGCCTAAATTGCATATTTTTTCAAGCAATATTCTTTGATTTTCGGGAAGCAACATGTTTTCGCGATCAAACCCTTCACTTTCGGCATATTCGGTAAGCCCACCAAAGAAAATAATCGTATCGTAATTCTTACTACTTTCGATAGCGCTATCTATAAGCGATTGATTAAACGATCCGTTTACCTTATATCCTATTTGATATTCGTAATCGATACCACCTTCATCAAAAGCGTTTTTGGGAGTGATTAGTTTATATGGGCGAAGCAAAGACGAGCCTGCTCCCTGATATCTCATTTTTTCAAACAGTTCGCCAACAACCAAATATTTGCCATTTTCTACTAGCGGAAGTACGTTATCTTCGTTTTTCAAAAGCACCGCACCTTCGCGACTTATATCACCCGAAAGAAGTGAATTTTCTTCAAAGCAAGGTTCTTGGTCGCATTCACCAGCTATTCCGCTGTATACCATTTTCAAAACGCGCTTGACCGAAAGGTTTAAAGTTTCTTCTGAAATTTCTCCGCTTTTAACACCGTCTATTATAAGTTGGTTATTATGCAGAATATCACCCGGCATTTCAAGATCTAAACCGGCGCTTAGTCCTTTTGCTCTATCGTTGACCGCCCCCCAGTCTGACATAATAAGCCCCTCAAACCCCCATTCGCCCCTTGGAATATCGGTAAGAAGTTGTTTATTTTCGGAAGCGTAAGTGCCGTTAACCTTGTTATAGGCGCACATTAGCGTTGCGGGCTTGCCTTTTTTTACAATATGTTCAAACCCTTTAAGATATATTTCGCGAAAGGCTCTTTCATCTACGATTGAGTCGCCAAAATACCTATTTTTTTCGTTGTTATTGCATGCGTAATGCTTAACCGAAGTCCCCACTTTTCTATCTTCTATTCCGCGAGTAAGAGATGCCCCCATAGTTCCGCTGATAAGCGGATCTTCAGAATAATATTCAAAATTTCTTCCACAAAGCGGGTTGCGTTTTATATTTACAGCAGGCCCTAAAATTAAGTGAACTTTATAATGGTTACACTCTTTGCCCATGCCTTGCCCCATCTTATAAATAATTTCTTTATTCCAAGTAGACCCAGCGGTTACAGCCGTTGGAAAAGCGGTTGATGGCTCGGTTTCGCCAAGCCCTATCTGCTTGGAATCTTCCCTTTTCTTTCTAAGCCCGTGAGGTCCGTCAGTTAAGAATATGGAAGGAATACCTAATCTAGTCACCTTGTTAGTATGCCAAGACTTATGCCCGCTTAATAAACAAGCCTTTTCTTCAAGGGTAAGTTGCGATACAATTTTATCTATATCTTTCATAATTATCCTTCAGTTTTAAATTTATCTTGCGCGAAGTAATCTAAAAGCACGTGGTAAGTTATAGAATCGTCGTTATGTATTTTATACTGCCCGTCGTTCGTAGTGTCGTCTGTGTGTTGATTAGACCAAAGAGTATAAATTTCGTCGTATGATGCAGTTCTTAAATCGATTTTTAGCCTGATATTTCCGTTTTCGTCTGGGGTAAGCCACATTTTGTTTACTAGTATACCCCAAGAACTATCCCACCAACCTACCGAAACAGTTTTGTAACTCCAAATAGTCCAACCTAAACCAGTTTTATCGTATTCGTTAAGATATTTAATCCAAGCATCTCTATCGCCGAAAAAGTTAAATTCGCCAACAAACTTTGGAACGTTATAATCGGTGACGGAAAGTTGAGCGTACATAAAATCGTAAAATAACCAGTTAGGGGTTAAATCCGAAGTCCAGTTATAAAAATGATATTGATATAAAACGTTTTCCCAGCCGTATTTTTGTGGTTTGGGTAATGATAGGAAAAACCAAACGCCTTCAATAGAAATAACGTGCTCTTTATCTACTTCGCGAATGGCTTGATATATTTTATTCATAACACGCCATTGTTTCGGCCCTGTTCCGATAGCCTTTCTACTAGTAGGCTCGTTAATCAAATCGTATGCTAAAATAGCGGGAGCAAGGTCCTTTCTTTCTTCTGCGTAATGAAGGGCGATTCTCTTCCATAGATTACAAGTGAACTGTATGTATTCTTCGTTATCCCAAAAATCAATATCGCGGGTGCCACAATGTTCAAAACCGCTTTGACCACCCATTACGCCATGCATATCTATAATGACTTTTAAACCGTATTTATTTGCCATTTCGATAAACCAGTCTAGTTTTTCGAACTGAAATTCATACTTTTCAAAGTCTATTTTCTGGCAAAGTTGCTCGTCGGTTAGTCTGTATCTATCCGCCGTGGAAAGAAAGTTGCGATAATACATGGGCAGTCTTATGGTGTTTAGCCCAAGTTCGGATATAAATTTAAAATCGTATTCGGTGCAATATGAATAAAAATATGCGTCGTTTAACGATTCAATTTGTTCATCTGTAAATCTTTGAGCAAAGATGGCGTCCATTTCTTCTTGATAAATTTCTTCATATTCTTCAACAACACCTTCGGGATTTATTTTTGCAAAACTGCCGTCTTTTTTAAGAAGCGCGCCAACTGAGTTAACGGTCATCCACCCTTCGGTTAAAAACAAATTGCCAAAATTCACGCCCCTAATTTCGTAAATATCGCCGTTTTCATCATAAAGGGCTTTGCCGTTTGCGATAATCATTTTACCGCCGTCTGTTCTTTGAATATGCTCAGGTTCGTTGTACTTGTAATTCTTACGGTAAATATGTCCCCAAAGAATAACGCCTGCTACTAAAATAATTATTGAACCGATTACCGAAATAACCGCAACTAACACTTTTTTTAAAATTTTATTCATTTCCATCTCCTTTTAATCGTTTGTCTGTTTTGTCGTTAAATATTATTTTGAACACAAAGAAGAACACTATCATTGAAATCGTACTCGTTACCATGGTTTTTATAAATGCGGTTAGCGAATTAGCAAATTCAAAACGTATGCAGAATATATTTATTAATCCCCATAGCGCGTTTGTAAACAGCGATACAAGCACCCAACCGATAAAATACCATAGTGCTTGATACCAAGGATTGCCGTGAGATTTAAAAGTTATATTTCTTTGCAACGGAAAATTTATACATTGCGCTGTGAAAACCGCTATCTCAAAGGCAATAAAGTTACCTAATCCACCACCTATTTTTACGTTGTTTGCACTATCGTAAAGCACGGGTTCGTTAAATATTCCAAACACCGCAGGAGTGCCGTCTTTCCAGTTCCACAAGGTTATTTCCGGCCAAACAAATGGCTTACTTGCAAGATTTTTAAAAGCGTACGGTAAAAATAACATTACCAAAAACTGCCATACAGTAACACTACAACTAAAAATTAAAAAATTAACGAATTGTACTATTAATTTAGCAGTTTTGGGTTGCAGGTGCTCAAACCTTTTCCACCTAACAATAAAAAATCTGCAAAAAGCACTTGCCCTAAGATTTAAAAACAACCCTTTTATCTTTTTACCTTTTTTAGGCGAATTTTCTATAGCCAACCTTTTTTCGCCTATTAAATCTTTTTCTTTTTCAAGATAGGTTAAATATTTTTCATTCATAAAAAACTTCATTTACTGGGTTTATAAAAAACTCAATTTAAAACCGTCCTTCTTTTTCTACTTAACTTATTATAACATAAATCGCCCTTATTTTCAATAGGTTTTTAAAAATATACTCTTTAATCATTCAATATTTTTTTGCACTATTTTTTGCCATTATTATTGCATTATTTGTTCAGCAGAAGTATATTTTATTAAAAAAGTGCCCCTATAGCACGGTTAACTGCTATTTGATGTGCAAAAAATAAACAAGTATTAAGCCGAAATTTTACGATTGAATATAATCAAAACGGTAAATTGATTAAAAATATAATAAATTCAAACTTTTATACTAATCTAATAATAAAATAAAAAATTTTTTTTCTTAGTTAATAAATCCATTTATTTACGCAAAACAGTCAACTTTTTTTTGCATTATTCTTAAAATAGTTGTATAATATACAAAAAGGTTTTGCGCTATTTATTAACAACTCGCAAAGCCAATAGGAGATAATTATGGAAAAAGTAAGAATTCAAGACGATTTATTTACATACGTTAACCAAGAAACATTAGATCAGTTAGTTATACCCGACGATAAGCCTACGGCAGGCGGTTTTCAAACACTTGCGGACGGTGTTGAAAAACTAATGATTTCTGAGTTTGTTCAAATGAGCGAAAGCGGTGTTTATCCCAACGTTTACGTTGAAAGAGCGTGCAAACTTTTTAAAATCATTAAAGACGTTGAAAAAAGAGAAAAAGACGGTATTACTCCTGCACTTAAAAACGCATCAAAGGCAATTGCCCTAGAATCTATCAAAGATTTGAACGGTGCTTTTAAAACCTTTATGTTAAGCAGATTACCCTTACCTTTAAGAGTATTCGTTGATACCGATATGAAAAACGCCAAACAACATTGCGTATGCGTTCAAGGTCCTAGCGTAATTTTGCCCGACGCTTCTTATTATAAAGAAGAAATGAAAGCGCAAAAAGATATGATTTTGGGCATTTGGACAAACGTTGCTAAAGCAATTTTAGCAAAAACTGATTTAAGCGAAGAAGATCAAGTTAAATACCTAGAAGATACCGTCGCTTTTGACGCTATTTTAGGCGGTTTAGTTAAAACGAGAGAAGAATGGTCTGAATACGTTAAAACTTACAACCCCATGAAAGTTTCTAAAGTTGCATCTATGGTTAAGCCTTTAGATTTTAAGGCAATACTAAAAGATCTTTTCGGTTTCGTTCCCGAAACTATTATCGTATCTGAACCCAGATATTTTAAGAACTTTACAACTGTATTCAACGAAGAAACCTTTGAACTTTACAAACACTGGGCTTACGTTAACGGTGTAATTAATGCGTGCCAGTATCTAACTGAAGAGTTAAGAGATTTAGGCGGTTCATACTATCGCGCTATTGCGGGTATTAAGGCTAATACCCCTCTTGAAAGATTTGCATACCAAACCGCATCTGGAATATATTCAGAACCCGTTGGTTTATATTACGGTGAAAAATACTTTGGCGAAGAAGCTAAAAAAGATATTACTGAAATTGTTTACCAAATTATAGACACTTATAAATCAAGAATTAAAAACAATGAATTTTTAGAAGACGCTACTAAGGAAAAAGCTATTTTAAAACTTTCTAAAATGGGCGTTAAAATGGGATATCCCGATAAGGTTCAAGAAATTTACAACAAACTAGTTTTTGATGAAAATCAATCTCTATTTGATATTATGCTTTCTTTAGACCAAGTTGGCATTTTATACTCTTTAGAACAACTAACAAAAAAGTCGGAGGCCAAGC